>NZ_JBFAIM010000012.1:0-244212 GCF_040654715.1 Nonomuraea sp. NPDC050643
GGGTACTTCCTGGGGGCTGGCATCGCGTGTGTTTCTCCCTTCCGCCAGCACGATCATGCTGGCTTCAGGGTCTCCAAGAAAGCCGGAGCGGTTCACACGACCTCACAACGCCTACCTTGCATTCGACCTTGGTGGAGCCTCCAGGACGGGCGGAATGATCGTGCTGATAAGGAAGCGACCCAACCGCCAAAGCGAGAGTTGACCGTGCAGCCACGAGTACAGCCAACGAGGCAAACACACGCGGACTCCGGCGAACACTCCCGGAGGCTGTACGTGCAGGCCAGAGGGGTCTTTGAGCTTGTTTGAATCGTCTTCTTTAATCCGCGTCATCGGGTGGCAGCAGGCTGTACGGATGGTTAATGCCTCCGCTTGCGATCATGTCTTGGACAGCGGCGATCGTCGAGGCGAAGCCGGGCTCACGGATGATGATGAGATCCGTGCAGTAGAAGTATCGCCCGTTGAGGGACTCGCTTGTCTCCTGCCAGCGCTCCATGATCCCACTGACGACGCCCAGTGTTATAGAGGTCGCGTACCGACGCTGCCATTTGGCAGCATGATGGTCGCATCGGCTTGATCAGCGGTCTCAGGGGCGTACCCCTCTCAACGAGGGATCACCATCTCGAAATCCGGGTCGCTGACGCGCTAGGACGGCCCGTCGACCTCGATCATGTGGCCCACTCTGTCAGGGCACCCGCAGGGCTGCAACAGCACTGTCAGCGCCCCGTTACGCTCTGAGAAAGCTGTAACACTGACATGCGTCCAGCCGGGTAGCTCTCCGCCGGTCTAACAGATCCGGAACGGCAGGGACATGGTGGTTCTGGGATGTCCCCGGTCGCAGCTGAGATTTCAGCACGTCAAAAGCGGGTGAGGGGCAGGGGGACACCGGGGACGCGTCCTCAGTGTTCCGCAGAAGTTAGTGAGTCTTTGATCGCTTTTGCGCCAGAGGCGCCCGCCTCCGCCAGTTCATGGGCGGCGCGGCGGAGTTCAGTCACGGCGTAGGTGTTGACGGCCACAGCGTCCGGGGCCACGTCCGTGGCGATGGCGGTCGCGGCTTCGGCGTCGCCCTGCAGGATGTGGGCTCGTGCCAGGCAGGCTCCGAACCAGGCACGGTCACGTCGGTAGGACCCGGGCAGGGTCGACAGGCCGCGCTCGATGAAGTCGGCGGCGCGGCGGCCGTCGCCGAGCTCCAGTTCGGCCATGCCGCGTTGCATGAGGAACCAGCCTTCGCCATAGAAATACATCCAGGGCGGTTCCCCCTCTGGGTGCTCGGCCGCGGTGCGGATGAGGTCTTCGGCTTCGGCGAGGCGGGTGCGGGCCTGGTTTGCCTCGCCCAGTTGGGCATGGCCTCGGCCGGCCATCTGGGCGGCCATGCCCTGCACGCCGTGAGTGGTGCGGCCGTCGTGCCAGCGGGAGGCTTCGGCCAGGCGCACGCAGCGGGGTGCGTCGCCGAGGCTCCAGGCTTGGTGGGCGCGCATGTTGAGGGTGGTGGAGGCGAGGCAGGCGTCTCCGGCTTCGAGGGCCCAGGCATGGGAGCGGTCGTACCAAGCCAGGGAGGCGGCAGGCTGACGGGAGTCATGACACATCCACGCGATGAACTGGGCATACTGGGCCAGCACGGCGACGGCCCGGTCGGCGAGCGGGCCTCGGGCGCCTCGGGCGAGATCGGCCACGGTGGACAGTTGGGCGTGGATCAACGGCAGGAGCGGCCGGCTACCGATGGTGTCTTCGACGCGGCGGTGCTCGGCCAGGCAGTGTTCCAGCCATTGCACGGTCGCCACATCGACGCGGGACGGGTGCTCGATGGCGCGGGTGATGCGCTCGTACAGGTCGGTGTCGGGGGCCAGCGCAGGAAGGGCGAGAGTGGGGACCGGCTTGATGACGGTGCCGAACAGCTGGTCTTCCGTCAGGCCGAACGCCTTGCAGTAGAGCGTGGTGTAGAAGACGTCCGGCCGATGCTCTCCGGTCTCGTGCCCCCGGATGCGGCGGATGAGGTTCGGCAGCTCGGTCAGGGGCTTGTCGGAGACCTTGGTCAGCTCGCGGGCCAGGTCGCGCTGGGACCAGCCCTTGGTGTTGCGGGCGGCGAGCAGGCGGGCGGCCCAGACGGGGACCTCTGGAGAGTCGTTCATCCAGTGCACCTCCGGGGACGGGCGGACACGGGGGCGGACATCGGGGGTCGCCTCTCAGTGTCCTCTTCTGACGTGGTACCGCTCATGGCTCTGATGTAGTCGTGCACCTGGACACCGATGGTTTCTACTCGTGGACGGCTTCTGATGACGACGGCCGGGGATCGTGCGGCATCACCGGTGAGCTGGATCAGGCCGCAGCGCTCCTGCGGCGGGCGTTGGAGTCGTTAGCGCCCGGTGCCACGGGCGCGGTCCAGTTCGTGCGCCTCGACCGCTACGCATCGGACCCCTCCTACGTCTACGGCACGACCCTGCTGCGTCTTCGCAGGGAGAAGGCCATCGCCGCTGCCGACTGAGGCCGGCGGATTCGTACGTCAGATCAGCCATCGCGGAGGGCGGCGTTCGCATGCGCCGCCCTCGCTACGTGAACCGAAAGCACGTCGCCATGTACGAGTGGGTGCCGCACGTCCGATCCAGTTCGCGTCCGGTCCGTGTGACGGAGACCTCGTGTTGCGGTGAGTACGAGTGGTGCTGTGAGGCCGGGCAGTTCTTCGTCCTGCGCCACACCGAGGGCATCGGGTACGAGGAGACCGGCCGGGGCCGCCGCACCACTGCTCGCCTCGTCTGGGCCACACTCGTGAGTACCCACAGACACAAGGAACGCGCGTCCTGAGGCCACCCGCCCACGTCACCGCTCCGCCTGAACGCTCGCCGTGACGATGTTCTCGACCCTCGTGGAAACGGCCTGCCGCTGGAAGCAGGCCCCCGAGTCGCGCCCCGGCACCTCCACCGTCCGGACGTGCTCGAACCCCTGCTCCAGGTAGTAGCGCTGCAGCCCGTGATTCGTCTTCCACACGTCCAGCCGGAGCCAGGGGAGCCCTCGCTGGGCGGCCTGGTCCACTGACCAGTTCACGATGTCGGCTCCCAGGCCCTCACCGGCACGGTCGCGGGCCAGGAGGAGCTTGTACAGGTACAGGGCCGGTCCATCGGCTGCTGGATCCCAGAAGTCGAGGTCAGGCCGGGTGTTGAGGGTGACCGTGGCGATGGTCTCGTCGTCGTGCTCGAAGACCCAGGTCTCGCGGTTGGCGATGTTGCGGTGGATCTTCTGTCGGCCGATGTCGTCCCACTTGGCCGTCCACTGCTGGATGCCGCGCTTGTCCAGCCAGCGTTCGGACTCAGCGCGCAGCTCGATGACGCGCTTGGTGTCGCTCTCGACGGCGAGACGGGCTGCCAGGACGGGACGATCAGGCATCGCTGTACCCCACTTGGTAGACGTACTTCGACCCATTCCCCGGCCTGATCTGGTGCAGCACCAGCACCGGCTTCCCTGAGGTGGTCAACGTAGTCCGCACCACTTCGAGCACGGCCATGACGCCGGCCAGTTGCAGGCGGTCTGTCTCCTGGCGAGAGGCGATGCGCGGGGTCAGCGCGTCGATGTGGTTGCGCATCGGGCATCCGAGGTCGGCGAGGACCTGGGCTGTGTTGACGCTGTTCGGCTCCATGATCCCGGTGTCCTTGACGCAGTTGTACGCGTAGTAGGAGTCGGCCAGCGATTCGGGCTCGTTGGCGGGCTGGTCGGGGCCGGGGCCGATGTAGCGGACACGGCTGCGTACGACGACGCGTTCGCTCTCCGGGATGCCCAGCCGCTCCGCGATCGGTGTTCCAGCAACCATGTGGGTACCGGCCAGGATGCTGACGCTGATGGTCTGACGGTGGGAGTAGCCGGCGGATTCGACGTCCGCCGTCCAACCGTCTGTCTCGACGTTCTCCAGGCGCTTCGGGTCCTGCCACTTCGTCATGTGCCACGTCATGCACAGCGACTCGCGGACGTAGAAGCCCTTCTTCGGTACGGCCACGACCAGGCCCTCACCGATCAGCGCCTGGTAGGCGTGCCGCACGCTCAGCGACGACACCTGCTCTTGCTCCATGAGTTCTGACGTGCTGGGAAGCCGGTCCCCCTCGGCGTACTCGCCGCTCAGGATGGCCTGTCGTAGATCGTCGGCGATCCGTGCCGACACGTCCCCGCGCAGCGTGTCGCGCCGCCTCTGGCTGGGCATGTTCGGGCCCCTCTCAGTCTCCTTGTTTAAATAAGTATGCCAGAGTGGTTGACGGGCCTTGTTCGCCTTGTCTAAATAAGACGCACCAGGGCATGATCAGCCCAGCTGACCAGGCCAAACAACGAAGAAGCCGGGATGCGGTCCCTAGTCGCCAAACCAGTCCCGCACCCCGGCGCCCCTTCTAGAGAGGTGTCTTCATCATGACCCACGGGTCCAAGACCATGCAGGTCGTCCCTGACGACCTCACCGAGCCCGTCCAGTGGTTCTGTCTCATGTGCGACACTCAGGAGACAAGAGAGGCCGCTTCCGATCTTCGGAAGCGGCCTTCTACCTGATGCCTCTGGGTCGGGGTGGCGGGATTTGAACCCACGACCTCTTCGTCCCGAACGAAGCGCGCTGCCAAGCTGCGCTACACCCCGGTGCACGCCATCTTCGTGCGCGTGCTTGGAAAAGTCTAGCGGACTTCCAAGGTGCTTGTGACCGCCTTTATCGCCGGGGCACCAGGGTCAGCAGCGTCGCCTCCGGGAAGCAGGCGAAGCGGGCCGGGGCGTAGGGGGAGGTGCCGAGGCCGGCCGAGACGTGCAGCCAGGCGTTGTCGTGGTGGCTCAGGCCCTTGACCCGGGCGCGGTCGATGCCGCAGTTGGTGACCAGGGCGCCGTAGAACGGGATGCAGAGCTGGCCCCCGTGCGTGTGGCCGGCCAGCAGGAGCTGGTAGCCGTCCTCGGCGAAGCGGGTCATGTTGCGGGGCTCCGGGGAGTGCATGACGCCGAGCCGGAGGTCGGCCTCCGCCGGGGCCGGGCCCGCCACCAGGTCGTAGCGGTCGCGGGAGATGTGGGAGTCGTGGATGCCCGCCACCGCCACGTCGAGGTCGCCGACCTTGATGCGGGCCGTGGTGTTGTTCATGTCGAGCCAGCCCTCGGCCGCCATGCCCGCGCCCAGTTCCTCCCACGGCAGCGTGGGGACGTGCTGGCGACGTTCGTTCCTGGACGTGCGCCACAGGTAGCGGGCCGGGTTCTTCGGCTGCGGGGCGTAGAGGTCGTTGGAGCCGTAGACGAACAGGCCGGGGCGGGACAGCAGGGGCTCCAGGGCGTGCAGGAGCGAGGGGACGGCGTCCGGGTGCGCGATCGAGTCGCCGGTGTTGACCACCAGGTCGGGCTTCAGGGCACCCAGGGAGCGGACCCAGTTGATCAGCATCGTCCGGCGCGGCGTCAGGTGCAGATCCGACAGGTGGAGGATCCGGATCGGACGCTGCCCGCGCTCCAGCACGGGGACGTCGAATCGGCGCAGGCGGAACCAGTTCCGCTCCACGACGGAGGCGTAACCCAGCCCGGCCAGGCCGAGACCGAGCAAGGACAAGGGCACTGCGACGGCTTTCCTCACGTATTCATGATGCCCGAGATCCGGCGCGAGGCGACCGGTGTAGTCCGCGCAGACGGCAAGATGGAGCGCATGAGCGCACTGAAGGACAAGCTGAAGGCCGATCTGACGGCCTCGCTGAAGGCCCGGGACGAGCTACGTCTCCGGACGATCCGCATGGCACTGGCGGCGGTGAATGTGGAGGAGGTCGCAGGCAAGCAGGCCAGGGAGCTGAGCGACGACGAGGTGATCAAGGTCCTCACCAAGGAGGCCAAGAAGCGGCGCGAGGCGGCCGAGGCGTTCGGCAACGCGGGCCGGGCCGAGCAGGCCCAGGCGGAGCTGGACGAGCAGGCGGTGCTGGAGGAATACCTGCCGGCGCAGCTCTCCGACGAGGAACTGGCCACGCTGGTCGACGCCGCCATCGCCGAGACCGGCGCCTCGGGGCCGCAGGCCATGGGGCAGGTCATGAAGGTCGTCAACCCGAAGGTCGCCGGGCGGGCGGAGGGCGGCCGGGTCGCCGCCGCCGTACGCGCGAAGCTGGCCGGCTGACAAGCCCGGCCGAACTGAGACAAGCCCCAGAAAGGCCCTCTGGGCGTCTCCAGAGGCTCTCTGAGCCTTTTGCCACTCCCTCCCCACCCTCTGAGGGCCCGAGTGCCCAGAGGGGCCGGTGAAGCGCACGGCCACGGGGCCTCCTCCCGACGAACCGACGGACGGAGGCCCCCGCCGATCTGGCGGCCCGGATCTGGCGGCCCGGATCTAGCGAACCGGAGTGATCGGGCCGATCTCCCCGCCGGCGCCACGGCCGCGCCCGTTGCCGGGACCGTCGCCCTGGCCGCCGTCGAACGGCCCGTCGCCGCGGTCGCGCGGGCCGTCGTCGAAGATGTCGAACGGGTCGTCGTCGCCCCCGGGCCCCTCTTCGCCCTTCTTCTTCTTGGGCGGCTTGGGCGCGCAGTTGTCGGTGCAGCCGCCGAACCGCGAGCGGTCCACCTCGGCGAACGACGTCGGCTCGATCCCCTTCAGCGCGGTGAGCATGGAGTCCTTCCACACCCGCCCGGAGATCGAGGCGCCGTACACGTACGGGTAGTACTGCCCGCCGATGGTCACCCCGATCAGCTTGTGGGCCGAGGTGCCGCGCGGGTCGCCCAGGCTGACGGCCGAGGACAGGTTGGGCGTGTAGCCGGCGAACCAGGCCGACATGTAGTTGTCGGTCGTGCCCGTCTTGCCGGCCGCGTCACGCCCGATGCCGCCGACCTCCTGCATCGTGCCCTTGGTGAACACGCCGGACAGGATGCCGCTGACCGCGTCGGCGACGTCCTCCTCCATCACCTGCGAGCACTTCGGCTTGTACTGCTTGGCCTTGCCGTTCCGGTCCTTGATCTCGGTGATGGCCAGCGGCCTGCAGTATTGCCCGCGGGCGGCGAAGACCGCGTAGGAGCTGGCGATCGTGATCGGGTCGACCTCGTTGACGCCGAGCGTGAACGTCTCGACCTCCGACAGCTTCGCCCCGTCGGCCCGCTTGACCCCGAGCTTCTTGGCCATCTTGACCACGTCGCAGAGCCCGACCTTCTCCTGCAGCTTGATGAAGAACGTGTTCACCGAGCCCCAGGTGCCGCTCTCCAAGGTCTTGAAGCCGCCGCCGCCCTCACTGGAGTTGCGGACGGTGTGCGACGGGTCGCCGACGTTCTGGCCCTTGCAGTTCTTGAACGCGCCGTAGCCCCCGGCCGTGTAGCCCGCGGGCGCGGGGAAGCCGTCGCCGTATTTCAGGCCCTCCTCCAGCGCCGCGGCCAGCGTGTAGACCTTGGCCGTCGAGCCCTGCTGGAACCCGCGACCGCCACCGTGCGCCGCGTCGGCCACGATGTTGTAGCTCATCTCGTTCTTCTTCTTGCTCCTGCCGAACTTCCGCGAGGCGGCCATCGCCTTGATCTCGCCGGTGCCGGGGACGATCATGGCCTGCGAGGCCACGGGCTTGTCCTTGGAGCTGACGTACTTCTTGATCGCCTTGTCGGCGGCCGCCTGCATCTTGGTGTCGAGCGTGGTCTTGATCTTCAGGCCGCCGCGCTGGAGCAGCTTCCTGCGCTCGTCCTGGTTCTTGCCGAAGTCCTCGTTGTTGAGGATCTCGTACTGGACGTAGAGGCAGAAGTACGGATATTTGCTGGCCTCGCAGCCGCCGGGCGCCTTGGTGTCCTTGTAGCCCAGCTTCTTCGCCTTGGCCTCGGCGGCCTCCTGGACCGTGATCTTGCCGATCTCGGCCATCCGGTCGAGCACGAGGTTGCGCCGCTCCAGCAGGCGCGCGCGGGACTCGGGGCCGACGTTGGGGTCGGTCCTGGCCGGGTTCTGGACGGCACCGGCGAGCGTGGCGGCCTCGGAGAGGTTGAGCTCGGAGGCGGGCTTGTTGAAGAAGCGCCTGGAGGCGGCCTGGACGCCGTGGGCGCCGGCGCCGAAGTAGGCGATGTTCAGGTATCTCTCGAGAATCTCGTTCTTGGTGTACTTCTTCTCGATCGCCATGGCGTTGCGCAGCTCGCTCAGCTTCCGCGAGAGGGTGGGCGCGATCGCCGCGGCCTGCTCCTCCGGCGTCTCGGCCTTGTTGACCAGCACCTGCTTGACGTACTGCTGGGTGATCGACGATCCGCCCTGCATCACGCCGCCGCTCGTCACATTCTTGAGGAGCGCTCTGGCCGTTCCTTCCACATCGATCGGCCCGTGCTGATAGAAACGGAAGTCCTCGATCGCGATCAGAGCGGTCTGCATGATCGGGGCCACCTGGTCAAGGCGGACGGACTGCCTGTTCTCGAAGTAGAACATGGCGATCCGCTTGTTGTCGGCGTCATACAGCTCGGTGCGTTCGGGCAGAGGAGGTTCGTCGAGCTCTTCGGGCTTGAGATTGAGCCCCTCGACCGCGCTCCTCGTGGACATCCCCGCCCCGCCGACCGCCGGCAGGGCCACGGCGGCAGCAAGCACCCCGGCCACCGCTCCCGCGATGACGAGCCGCAGGACGTTGAGGATGGGGTTGGAGCGATCTTTGCGCTGCGCTTGCACGCTACCAAGAGTACGTCGAAAGACTGACCTAATCGGTAGCACGACACCATTTCGCCTTGACTGACGGGGGTGACTAGTCATTCCCGGTCAAGACTGCGGCGAGAAATTGGTCCTCTGGGGTCTGTCGGCCCGAACGTCTAGTTGCGTACGTTCTCCCTGCGGCAACTGAATACGGAGGCTCGGCGCCCGCGCCCGTCGGCCCCAAATGACGACTGACCACCTAAGGGGAGTGGGGTCGAACAATGTGGATCACGGATTGGACCTCCCGTGCCGCCTGTAAGGGTGCGGATCCGGATGCCCTGTTCGTGCAGGGCGCCGCGCAGAACAGGGCCAAGCTCATCTGCCGGGGCTGCCCGGTCCGTACTGAGTGCCTCGCCGATGCATTGGACAACCGCATCGAGTTCGGGGTGTGGGGCGGTATGACTGAACGGGAACGGCGTGCGCTGCTTCGACGGCGACCTGACGTGGACTCGTGGCGTGACCTGCTCGAGTCGGCCAAGGAAGAGTACGAACGAACCAACGAGCTGATCGCGGGCTGACCTGAGCCCGGCGACCGCGTACGGCCGGCGCCGCTTGCCGGCCGTACTTTCATGCGCTCGCCAGCAGGTCCCCGATCTGCCGCAGACCCGTCAGATCGTGGACGTCCTCGGACATGGCGCGAACCTGCACCACGGGCACCGTGGGGTGGGCCGAGACGAAATGCTCCTGCTCGCGGCTCTCACGAGCCGCGAGCTGCATTCGACCGGCGTGCAGCCGCAGCACGGCGGTGGTGAGTTCGTGCTCACCCCTCGACTCCAGGTCCTCCGCAGCGGCGGCGCTGCGGGCGGCCGAGAGGGTCGACGCGGGCGAGACGTGCACGCGGTTGACCACCAGGCCGGCCAGCGGCATGCGCTCCTCGGCGAGCCGCTCGACGAAGTAGGACGCCTCGCGCATCGCGTCGCGCTCGGGCGCGGCCACCACGACGAAGGCCGTGCCCGGCGCCTGCAGCAGCTTGTACGTCATCTCGGCCCGCTGCCTGAACCCGCCGAACACGGCGTCGAGCGCGGACACGAACGTCTGCAGGTCCTTGATCACCTGCGCGCCCAGCAGCTTCGTCATGGCCCCGGCCATCAACCCGAACCCGGCGTTGAGCAGCCGGAACGCGCTGCGCCCCCCAGCCTTGGCGGGCGCCGTCAGCAACCGGATGAACCGGCCGTCGAGGAAGCGCCCGAGGCGCTCGGGAGCGTCGAGGAAGTCGAGCGCCGAGCGTGACGGCGGCGTGTCGACGATGATCAGATCCCACTCGTCCGAGCGGCGGAGCTGGCCCAGCTTCTCCATGGCCATGTATTCCTGCGTGCCGGAGAAGCTGGAGGAAAGCGACTGGTAGAAGGGGTTCGACAGGATCTGGCGGGCCCGCTCGGGATCGGCGTGCGCCTCGATGATCTCGTCGAACGTACGCTTCATGTCGAGCATCATGGCGTAGAGCTGGCCGTCGCCCTCGGGCGAGCTGACCAGGCGCGGCGTGTTGTCCAGCTCGGTGAGCCCCATCGACTGGGCCAGGCGGCGCGCCGGGTCGACGGTCAGCACGACCGCGCACCTGCCGCGCTCGGCGGCCCGCAGGCCCAGCGCCGCCGCGGTCGTGGTCTTGCCCACGCCGCCGGCGCCGCAGCAGACGATGATCCTGGTGCCCCGGTCGTCGAGGATGGCGTCGACGTCGAGGACGGCGGGCTTCTTCACGCTGCTCCCTGGTTGCGCATGCTCTCTGCCAGCTCGTAGAGGCCGGCCAGGTCCACGCCGTCGGCCAGCAGCGGCAGCTCGTATCTCGTCAGCCCGGACCCGGTCAGGGACTCGCGCTCGGTGCGTTCCAGCGCCGTGCGGTGGGCGTGCTCGACGACCTCCTGCGCGAGCTCCTCGGCCAGCGCCGTCGCCTGCGCGCCGTCGGCCACCCCCGCCGCCTTGAGCCCCAGCACGAGTTCGGCGGGGTCGAAACGATCCTTGACAGCCGTGTCAAGAACGGCCTGGGGGAGCAGTGATTCGCGCACCATGTTGATGAAAATTCCACCCGGAGGAAGCCCGGCCGAACGCAATTCGGCTACGCCGTCGAGCGTCTCCTGCACCGGCATCTCCTCCAGCAGGGTGACGAAGTGCACCGCCGTCTCCGGGGACTTCACGACGCCGCTGACCAGCTCGGAGTGGTTCTTGATCGGCCCGACCTTGGCCAGGCCCGCCACCTCCTGGGTGACGTTCAGGAAGCGCGTGATGCGGCCCGTGGGCGGCGCGTCGAGGACGACCGCGTCGTAGACCCGGCGGCCGTTCCTGCCGCGCCTGCGTACGGCCTCGGTGGTCTTGCCGGTGACGAGCACGTCGCGAAAGCCCGGGGCCACGGTGGTGGCGAAGTCGACGATGCCCATCTTGGTCAGCGCCCGGCCCGCCCTGCGCATCCCGTAGAACATCTCCATGTATTCGAGCATGGCCTCTTCGGGATCGATGGACAGGGCGTAGACGTCGCCGCCCGACGGCGCCACCGCGATCCTGCGCTCCTCGTAGGGCAGCGGCGGCAGGTCGAAGATCTGCGCGATGCCCTGCCTGCCCTCCACCTCGACCAGCAGCACCTTCCGGCCGCCCGAGGCCAGGGCGAGGGCGAGGGCGGCGGCCACGGTCGTCTTGCCGGTGCCGCCCTTGCCGGTGACGACGTGCAGCCGTACGTCTGCCCAGTCCGAGTCCACGTTTCGAGGCTACCGAACGGTCACTTGCCGTATGCCGAGGACCAGCCTTTGAGATTGCTCACACCTCGGGAGAAATCCGGACGGCGGCCCGCGACCACGGTCCTGACCAGGAGCGGCGGGATGTGGGGCGGGTCCTCGGGCAGGTTTCTTGTGAGACGCTGATCCCCATGAAGAAATGGGAGTACCTCACGGCCCCCGTGCTGATCCACAACACGAAGATGATCCTCGACAACTTCGGCGCCGACGGCTGGGAGCTGGTCCAGATCGTCCAGGGCGCCACGCCCGAGCAGCTCGTCGCCTACTTCAAGCGGGAGAAGCAGTGACGCCCGAGCAGAAGATCGAGGAGCTGGGCTTCACGCTGCCCCAGCCCGTCACGCCGGTGGGGTCCTACGTGCCCGCCGTGCGCACCGGCGACCTGCTCTACACCTCGGGCCAGGTGCCGATGCTGGAGGGCAAGCTGCACCAGACCGGCAAGCTCGGCGTCGACCTGGGCGTCGACGAGGGCAGGGCGCAGGCTCGCATCTGCGTGCTCAACGCGCTGGCGGCGCTGAAGGCCGAGCTGGGCGAGCTGTCCAGGGTGCGGCGGATCGTCAAGGTCGTGGTCTTCGTCGCGAGCGCCCCCGAGTTCACCGAGCAGCCTCAGGTGGCCAACGGCGCCAGCGACCTGCTCGCCGAGGTGTTCGGTGACCAGGGCAGGCACGCCCGCAGCGCCGTGGGCGTCGCCGCGCTGCCGCTGGACGCGCCCGTGGAAGTGGAGCTGATCGCCGAAGTCGGCTGAATGGGGCATATGTCACCATGACCGAGTGATGTTCTAGGGAGGTCATGTGACCGGATTGCCACTTCCAGCCGAGCTCGCCGCGCGGGCGCGGGAGGTCAACGCCGGACTGGTCGAGCCGGTGCCCGCGCGGGACGCCGCCACGGTGGTGCTGCTGCGCCCGGGGCCCGAGGTCTATCTGCTCAGGCGCAAGGCCACGATGGCCTTCGCGGCGGGCGCGTACGTGTTCCCCGGCGGCTCCGTGGACGTGCGCGACACCGATCAGGCCGTCGCCTGGGCCGGGCCGTCGCCGGCGGAGTGGGGCGCGGTGTTCGGCGCGGACGAGGGCCTCGCGCGCGGGCTGGTGTGCGCGGCCGTACGCGAGACGTTCGAGGAGTCCGGGGTGCTCCTGGCCGGGCCGGGGCCCGGCTCCGTGGTGGCCGACACGACGGGCGACGACTGGGAGGCCGACCGGCTGGCGCTGATCGACCGGAGCCTGGCGTTCGCCGACTTCCTCGCCAGGCGCGGCTTGGTGCTGCGGTCCGACCTGCTCAAGCCCTGGGCGCACTGGATCACGCCGGAGATCGAGCTCAGACGGTTCGACACGCGGTTCTTCGCCGCCGTGCTGCCCGAGGGGCAGCGCACCCGCGACGTGGGCGGGGAGGCCGACCAGGTCGTGTGGACGCGGCCGGGCGAGGCCGTGGAGCTGGCGCACAAGGGGGAGATCTTCCTCATGCCGCCGACATACCGTACGTTGAGCGAATTGTCCGAGTGCGGCAGCGTGGCGGACGTCCTGGCGACGCACCGGGAGATCGTCACCATCATGCCCAGAGCCGTGGAGATCGAGGGTGAGATGCGGCTGGTGAACACGTGAGCGGCCTGCACATCCCGATCGGCACGCCGGACGGGTCCCGCACCGACCACGCCGAGAACCTGCTCGCCCCCAACCCGTCCGCCATGACGCTCGACGGCACCAACACGTGGGTGATCGGCGCCGGCGCGGAGGTGGTGGTCGTCGACCCCGGGCCCGAGGACGAGTCGCACCTGCGACGCGTACGCGACCATCTCGGGGAGCGCCGCGTCACCGAGATCCTGCTCACCCACGGCCACTTCGACCACAGCGGCGGCGCGCGGCGCTTCGCCGAGATGGTGAAAGCCCCCGTACGCGCCCTGGATCCCCGCCACAGGCTCGGGGACGAAGGACTGAACGACGGTGACGTGGTGACCGTGGCAGGGCTGGAGATCCACGTGTACGGCACTCCGGGCCATTCGTTCGACTCGCTCTGCTTCTGGCTGCCGCAGGACCGGGCCATGCTGACCGGCGACACGGTGCTCGGCAGGGGCACCACGATCATCGCCCGCGACGGCGGCCTGGCCGACTATCTGCGCAGCCTCGACCGGCTCAGGGCGGCGGCCGAGGGCCTCGGGGCGCGGGCGCTGCTGCCGGGCCACGGCCCCGTGCTGCCCGACCCGATCGGCGCGCTCGACGGCTATATCGCGCACAGGCGCCGCCGGCTCGACCAGATCAGGGCGGCGCGCGAGCAGGGAGCGCGCACGCCGCGCGAGATCGTCAAGGTCGTGTACGCCGACGTCGACCGCTCACTCTGGGCCGCCGCCGAGATGTCGGTGCGCGCCCAGCTCGACTATCTGGACCGGTTGTAGAGCCGGTCCATGTCGAGGATGACCACGGCCTTGGCCTCGATCCGCAGCCAGCCGCGCTGGGCGAAGTCGGCCAGCGCCTTGTTGACCGTCTCCCGTGAGGCGCCGACGAGCTGAGCCAGCTCCTCCTGGGTCAGGTCGTGGTGCACCCGCATGCCGTCGTCGGTCCTGGTGCCGAAGCGCTCGGCCAGGTCGAGCAACTGCTTGGCCACGCGTCCCGGCACGTCGGTGAAGACCAGGTCGGCCAGCACGTCGTTGGTGCGGCGCAGCCGCTGCGCGAGCGCGCGCAACAGGTGGAGCGCCACCTCGGGCCGGCCGGTCAGCCAGGGCCGCAGGTCGTCGTGGCCGAGGCCGGCCAGCCGCACCTCGGTCAGCGCCGTGGCCGTGGCCGTGCGCGGCCGCGGGTCGAACAGCGACAGCTCACCGAACATCTCGCTCGGCCCCAGCACGCTCAGCAGGTTTTCCCGCCCGTCGGGCGAGGTGCGGGAAAGCTTGATCTTGCCTTCGAGCACGACGTAGAGCCGGTCGCCGGTCTCGTTCTCGTGGAAGAGCGTCTGTCCCTTGGACAGCTGGACTTCGGTGATGCTGGTGCGCAGCGCCGCGGCGCTCTCGCGGTCCAGCGCGGCGAACAGGGGGGCCTTGCCCAGCACATCTTCGGTGTTCACTCTGCCTCCTCTGCTGCCATTGTGACGCACCCCACTCCGGGCGGCACACACAGGTTATGGGAAGGCCGGAGTGTTCTGAGCCTGCCCAGATGCGTCGAGTCCCGGGGGAAAGGTACCGGACGGCCTGATTCGTGCCGTGACCGGTCCTCCATCATCGACCACCTGGAGGCTTACGGGAGAATCAGGCGGCCGTGTCGCCGCCGGATCCCCGTGCGCCGGACAGCAGATCGTCCACCGAGGCCACCGCGGAGACCACAGACTGGCCGAGCAGCACCCTGAGCACGTCCGCGGACCTCGGCCGCGCCGTGGCGTCGGGGCGCCGGCACTGCTCCACCGCGATCCGCAGCGCGGGCGGCAGGACGCGGACGTCGCCGCTCACGGACCCGGTCGCCGCGAAGACCACCAGGTCGGCCCAGGCGCGTACGTCCTCCGCCGCGGCCCCGTCATGCCGGATCGCGGAGGTCTGCCAGCCGATGAGCACCTGCCCCCGGGTCCCGAGCGCCACGCTGTCCTGGCTGAGCCGCAGCCCGGAGGTCCCGCGCGCGTGCAGCTTGGCCATCGCCGCCACACAGCTCACCGCCAGCCGGTGCAGCGCCTGGCCGCGCAGCGGCCCTCCCTGCCGGACGAAGTCCGCGAGCCTCGCACCCTGATCGCCCATGGCACTCCCCTTCCACGCGTCAGGTTGTACGCGGGCGAGGCGCTGTTGGGTTCAACCGTTCGGTGTTGGGTTCAACCGTTCTCCGAAGCTTCTACTCTTGCGGCATGGCGACGAACGCGGCGGGGCGCAAGCCGGAGACCCAGCTCGCACTGGTGCGGCGCGCGCGGAAGATGAACCGCATCCTCGCGGAGACCTATCCTGACGCCCATTGCGAGCTCGACTTCACCAACCCGCTCGAGCTGCTGGTCGCGACCATCCTCTCCGCCCAGTGCACCGACAAGCGGGTCAACATGGTGACCCCCACCCTCTTCGCGAAATACCCCACGGTGGAGGACTACGCGGCCGCCGACCGCTCGGAGATGGAAGAGATCATCCGCTCGACCGGCTTCTTCCGCGCCAAGACCAACAGCATCATCGGCATGGCCCAGTCCGTGTGCGAGCGCTACGGCGGCGAGGTGCCGGGCAGGCTGAAAGACCTGGTCACGCTGCCCGGCGTGGGCCGCAAGACGGCCAACGTGGTGCTGGGCAACGCCTTCGGGGTGCCGGGGCTCACCGTCGACACCCACTTCCAGCGGCTCGTACGCCGCTTCGGCTGGACCGAGGAGACCGACCCGGTCAAGATCGAGCACATCGTGGCGGAGCTGCTGCCCAAGCGCGAGTGGACGATCTTCTCGCACCGGGTGATCTGGCACGGCCGCCGCATCTGCCACGCCCGCCGGCCCGCCTGCGGCGTGTGCCCGCTGGCCGCCCTCTGCCCCTCGTACGGCACCGGCCCCACCGGCGCCGCCGAGGCCGCCAAGCTCGTCAGATCAGGCCCTTTCTCCTGACCCGGGGAAGTGATCCGCGCCACGGCGTGTTGGAGGATGCGTGACCCAAGTGCCCGACTGGCTCGAGAGACTGGCGGCGCAAGCGCAGCGCATCCGAGTGCCCCACTACCTCCGGCCACCCGCCGGGCGCGGGCGGGCCGCGGCGGTGCTCATGCTGTTCGGTGAGGGCCCCAACGGCCCCGACGTGCTGCTCATTCAGCGCAGCACGCGCGGGCGCAGGCACGCGGGACAGCCGGCCTTCCCCGGCGGCGGCGTGGACCCCGACGACGGGGGGCCGGTCGAGGCCGCCCTGCGGGAGACCGAGGAGGAGACCGGCGCCGACCCACGCGGGGTGCACGTGCTGTGCACGATGCCGGAGCTCTACCTCAACCACAGCGACAACCGGGTCACGCCCGTGATCGCCTGGTGGCGCGAGCCGTCGGCCGTGCACGCGGCCTCGCCCGACGAGGTCGACTCCGTCGAGCGGGTGCCGATCGCCGAGCTGGTCGATCCGGGCAACCGGGTCACGCTGCGGCATCCCAGGGGTTCGGCGGGGCCGGCGTTCCGGGTGCGCGGGATGCTGGTCTGGGGGTTCACGGCGATGGTGCTGGACACGGTGCTGCGCGTGAGCGGCCTCGAGCAGCCGTGGGACCCCGCGCAGATGGAGGACCTGCCGCCCGAGTCGGTCGACCTCGCCTCGCGCAGCTAGACGGCTTCCACGGTCAGAGGGCGGCCCGGAGCGCGACGCCGAGCGAGGCCCAGCCGGCCACGTCCGGGTCGTCGTCGGTCGCCAGCGTGCGCAGCGTCGCCAGGCCCGCCCGGTCCGGGGGGTCGCCGAGCACGTGCTGCAGCGCGTACGCGGCGCCGTACCTGACCCGGGCGTCGTCGTGGCCGGCCAGGTCGATCACGGACGGCAGCGAACGCGGGTCCGCCAGATGACCGAACGCGATCAGCACCGAATAGAGCACCATGGCGTCGTCCTCGCTGGCCGCCAGGTAGCGCAGCACCGGCAGCGTACGGTCCACGAACGGGCCGAGCATGCCCATGATGTCCACGCCCAGCAATCGCTCCGGGACCGTGTCGGCGGCGCACAGCCGCCGCGCCTCGATGAACGACTCCAGGTCGCCCCGCTGCCGCAGCAAGGAGATCACGTGCCAGCGCAGCGGGCCGTCAGGGTCGGTGTCGCGTAGAGCTGCCTGGATGAGCTCGCTCACTGTTCCCTCGGCCGGCGGCATACCGCTCAAGATAGCCAGGTGGGTGACGCCGTCCTGATCGAAGACGTGCACACTTGACCGTATCGCTGGTTACCTTTGAATCGTGCGCGGTGATCTGCTTGACCTCATCTTGATCGGCCTCGTGATCGCCTTCGGCGTCTCGGGTTACCGGCAGGGCTTCATCATCGGGGCGATGAGCTTCGTGGGGTTCGTGGGCGGTGCCGTGCTGGGGGTCTTCATCGCGCCCCCCATCTCCAAGGCCGTGGTCGACGGCGACACGCCGCAGGCGCTGCTGGCCATCGTGATCGTCTTCCTGTCGGCCACCATCGGCCAGTTCGCGTCCTCGACGCTCGGCGCGGTCGTGCGCAGCCACGTCACCTGGGAGCCCGCCAAGGTGGCCGACGCGATCGGCGGCACGTTCGCCAGCGCGCTGTCGGTGCTGGTCATCGCGTGGCTGATCGGCTCGCTGATCGTGTCCACGGCGTTCACCCCGCTCGTCGACCAGGTCAAGAACTCCGCGCTGCTGACCACCGTCGACGACGCGATCCCGCAGGCCGCCCGCAACTGGCAGCAGCCGTTCAAGAAGTTCATCGACCGCTCGGAGTTCCCGCCCGTCTTCGACGCCATCGGCTCCGGCACGCTCATCGACGTGCCGCCGCCCGACCAGAGCGTGCTGCAGGGCGCCAAGCTGAGCCGGGCGCGCCGGGCCATCGTGAAGGTCCAGGGCAACGCCGAGAGCTGCAACAAGCACATCGAGGGCACCGGCTTCGTCTACGCCCCGGGCCGGATCATGACCAACGCCCACGTGGTCGCCGGCGTCACCCGCGACCTCCAGGTCATCGACTCCACCAACACCCGCCACACCGCCACGGTCGTGCGCTACAACCCGCGGCGCGACATCGCCGTCCTCTACGTGCCCGGCCTCGACCTGCCACAGCTCACCTTCGACGGCGAGGGCGGCAGGGGCGACAACGCGATCGTGGCCGGCTTCCCCAAGGGCAAGGGCTTCACCGCCGAGCCGGCCAGGATCGGCGGCCAGCTCGACGCCGAGGGCCCCGACATCTACCGCGAGAACACGGTCAGGCGGAAGGTCTACGCGATCCGCGGCCAGGTCCTGCCCGGCAACTCCGGCGGGCCCCTGCTCACGGTGGACGGCCGGGTCTACGGTGTGATCTTCGCCGCCGCGATCAACGAGGAGCAGACCGGCTACGTCCTGACGGCCGAGGAGGTCGCCCCCGACGCCTCCGCGGGCCGCAACGACACCACCCCGGCCAGCACCCAGGCGTGCGACTGACCGGGGCCCGCCGGGTCAGCCGGGCAGCTTGTCCAGGATGACGGTGATCGCCTCTTCGGGGTCGCTGTCCTGGGTCAGGCCGGAGGCGGCCTTGCCGACGGGGTCGTAGGCGCCGCCGTACGACTGCGCCTTGGCGGCTCCCCTGCTGAAGAGGGTCACCGCGCCGCGCCCGTTCCCGCGCTGCAGGTGCGTCAGGCCGACGCAGATCTGCGCCAGCCCCTGCCACAGCTCGCGCTCGTCCTCGGGCGCGCATTTCCAGCGGCCCTCGAACACCTCGTGCGCGTTGAACGGAAGGCCCTCGGCGAGGAAGCGGCGGCCGTCGGCCAACGCCTGCTCGGTGGTGGGGGCGTAGTCGTCGGGGACCCTTGGCAGGCCGGTGGCGCCGTAGGGGAGCGGCCTGCCGTACGCGTCGCGCGGTCTGGCCTGGCGCGGCCGGCCCTCGGGGTCGCGATCTCTCATCGGTCGGGCTCCGGATCGTTCAGCCAGCCGAGCAACTCGGTGTCGAACACGTCGGGGATCTCCTCGTGGGGGAAGTGGCCGGCTCCTTCGAACAGCCGCCACCGGTAGGGGGCCGCCACGTAGCGGCTCGAACCTTGAGCCGTGCGGGGCAGGACCCTGGGGTCGAGCGCTCCGTGCAGGTGCAGGGTGGGTGCCTCCACCTCGGTGCGCATGGCTCTGGCGAAGCGGCGGCCGTCGGGTCGGAGCTGGGAACGGCCGAACCAGCGGTGGTATTCCAGCGCGCAGTGCGCCACGGCCGGGATCGTGAACGCCTCCCGGTAGGTCCGCGAC
Source organism: Nonomuraea sp. NPDC050643 (assembly GCF_040654715.1). Classification (NCBI taxonomy): domain Bacteria; kingdom Bacillati; phylum Actinomycetota; class Actinomycetes; order Streptosporangiales; family Streptosporangiaceae; genus Nonomuraea; species Nonomuraea sp. NPDC050643. Next base: position 19,117 of record NZ_JBFAIM010000012.1, read on the forward strand.
TCCTCCTGCGCCGGCCACCCCGGCCGCGACCAGTCGTTGAGCAGCCTGCCGACCAGGGCCGCGTCGTGCCGCCTGAGCCGGCGCTCGGGCAGCAGCGGAAGCTGGAACCCCAGCGCCTGGCCGCTGGCCTTGAGCTGCCCGAGCGGGTCGGTCAGCAGGGCGTTGCGCAGCCGCAGGGGATGCGGGGCCGACACGGCGACCAGGCGGTGCACGGATTTGGGGTCGAGCACGGCCATCGTCCAGGCGAGCAGCCCGCCCCAGTCGTGCCCGACCACGATCGCGCCGGTCTCGCCCAGCGCCCTGATCAGGCCCGTCGCGTCGGCGGCCAGCGTGGGCAGGTCGTAGCCGCGCGGCGGCTTGTCGCTGCCGCCGTAGCCGCGCAGGTCGACCGCCACCGCCCGGTAGCCGGCCGCGGACAGCGACCCGAGCTGGTTGCGCCAGGTCCACCAGAACTGCGGGAACCCGTGCAGCAGCAGGACCAGCGGCCCCTCGCCCGCCTCGACGAGGTGGAACCGGGTGCCGCCCGCGTGCACCGTGCGGTGCGTCCAGGGCCCCTCGATCTGTACGACCGACTCGTCAGGCGCCATCGCGGGTCACCGGCTCGCGATCCCGGTGGAGCGTGGGCAGCGCCGGCTCGTCAGGTGTGGCGATCTCCTTGAGATCCTTGATCGACCTGGCGGTGCGCTTCATCCCGGCCAGGCCCTTGAGCCGGCGGATCCCGATGAACACCAGCAGACCCGCGACCAGCAGGTAGAACACGGTCACGATGAGGAAGGCCAGCCAGTTGGGCAACCACTGCGCCAGGGCGTAGGCGATCGTGAACGAGGCGAGGATCAGGCACAGGTGCGCCATGAAGGCGGCGGCGGCGAACAACCCGCCCGCCATGCCCACCCGCTTGGCGTCGAACCTGAACTCGGCCTTGGCCAGCTCGATCTCCGAGCGGACCAGGGACGAGATGTGACTGCTCGCCTGGGCGACCAGCGAGCCCAGGGATTCTTCCTCGGGAGTCTGCGGCATGAACGTCTCCTATCGAGGCCTGGTGGCCGTGTCAAACATCATCCAGCGCAATGCGACGCTTGCGTACCCGTGCGTGAAGCAGCACCGCCGCCAGGGCCGACGCGACGAGGCTGGCCGCGAGGATCCCGGTGGTGACGGCTTCGGCGCGCTGCCGGTCGTCGCCGTACGCCAGGTCGCCGATCAGCAGTGACACCGTGAACCCGATCCCGGCCAGCAACGACACCGCCGCCATGTCCCGCCAGTGCAGCTCCTCCGACAGTCTCGCCAGGCCGAGCCGTACTGACAGCCAGGCACCACCGAACACGCCGAGGAACTTCCCGAGTACGAGCCCCGCTATCACTCCCAGAACTACCCGATCGGAAAAGATAGCGCCCAGGCTCGGCCCGTCCAGCTTCACCCCCGCCGACAGGAACGCGAACACGGGCACCGCCAGGCCCGCCGAGATCGGCCGGACGTGGTGATCGGCCGCCTCGGCGGGGGAGCGCGTCTCGTCGCCGGTCGTGTGCACCCGGGTCAGCAGGCCGAGCGCCACGCCTGCCACGGTGGCGTGCACGCCGCTGAGCTCGACGGCGTACCAGGCGGCCACGGCGAGCGGCACGAGCAGCCACGGGGTGGTGAGCCTCCCGCGCTGCAGCAGGCCGTAGACACCGATCAGGGCCGCGCCGGCCAGCAGCGCCACGACGTTCAGGTGCTCCGTGTAGAAGGCCGCGATGATCGTGATGGCGCCGAGGTCGTCCACGACCGCGCAGGTCAGCAGGAAGGCGCGCAGGGCCGCGGGCATCGCGCTGGCCGTCACGGCGAGCACCGCCAGCGCGAACGCGATGTCGGTCGCCGTCGGGATCGCCCAGCCGGCGGCGGCGTCGCGCGCTCCCCAGCTCACGGCGAGGTAGACGGCGGCGGGCACCGCCATCCCCGACAGGGAGGCGATGATCGGCAGGGCGGCCTTGCGGAGGTTCGACAGCTCGCCGTGGACGAACTCCTCCTTGACCTCCAGCCCCGCCACGAAGAAGAAGATCGTCAGCAGGCCGTTCTGCGCCCACTTGTACAGCTCGAGGGGGCCGACCATGGTCTCGCGCAGCGCGTCGTAGCCGTCGATGGAGATGTTCGCCCAGGTCAGGGCGGCGAGGGTGGCGACGAGCATGATGATGCCGCCGATGGTCTCGGTACGCAGTGCCTCGGCGAGAGCCCGGGCGTAACGGGTTCCGGCCGGGAAGGGCCACTTCTCGGTGGGCACAGGGCTCCCTTGGTCGACGTGCGTTTCGTTCCGCCGACCAGACTTCCCGGCACACCTGGGGTAAGCGTACCCACCTCAGGGCGCATGTCCGCATTTGTCGAGACATGCGCCCTTTGCGGGGGCTTCTGTTTCGTGAGGGCTTCTATTCCTCCGACTTGGCGGACGGGAGCTTCTCCGAGATCAGGTTCATCACCGTGCTGTCGGCCAGCGTGGTGACGTCGCCGATGCTGCGGTTCTCGGCCACGTCGCGCAGGAGACGGCGCATGATCTTGCCCGAGCGGGTCTTGGGCAGCTCGGGCACCACCAGGATCTGCCGCGGCTTGGCGATCGGGCCGAGCGTCTTGGACACGTGGTTGCGCAGCTCGGTGGCGATGTCGTCGCCCTCCTCCGCGCTGCCGCGCAGGATCACGAACGACACGATGGCCTGGCCGGTCACCGGGTCGGTCGCGCCCACCACGGCCGCCTCGGCCACCTTCGGATGGCTGACCAGCGCGCTCTCCACCTCCGTGGTGGAGATGTTGTGGCCGGAGACCAGCATGACGTCGTCGACGCGGCCGAGCAGCCACATGTCGCCGTCCTCGTCCTTCTTGGCGCCGTCGCCAGGGAAGTACATGCCCTCGAAACGGCTCCAGTAGGTGTCGATGTAACGCTGGTCGTCACCCCAGATCGTGCGGAGCATCGACGGCCACGGCTCGCGTACGACGAGGAACCCGCCGCCACCGTTGGGCACGCTGTTGCCCTGGTCGTCGACGACGTCGGCGTCGATGCCCGGCAGCGGGCGCATCGCGGCGCCCGGCTTGGCGTCGGTCACGCCGGGCAGCGGGCTGATCATGATGGCGCCGGTCTCCGTCTGCCACCAGGTGTCCACGACGGGGCAGCGGCTGTCGCCGATGTGCTCGCGGTACCAGACGTACGCCTCGGGGTTGATCGGCTCGCCGACCGAGCCCAGGATGCGCAGGCTGGACATGTCGAACTTGGCGGGGATGTCGTCGCCCCACTTCATGAACGTCCGGATGGCCGTGGGGGCCGTGTACAGGATCGTGACCTTGTACTTCTGGACGATCTCCCAGAACCGCCCGCGGTGCGGGGTGTCCGGGGTGCCCTCGTAGATGACGCTGGTGGCGCCGTTGGCGAGGGGGCCGTACACGATGTAGGAGTGGCCGGTCACCCAGCCGATGTCGGCCGTGCACCAGTAGATGTCGGTCTCCGGCTTGAGGTCGAAGACCGCGTGGTGCGTGTACGCCGTCTGCGTCAGGTAGCCACCGGTGGTGTGCAGGATGCCCTTGGGCTTACCGGTGGTGCCGCTGGTGTAGAGGATGTAGAGCGGGTCCTCGGCGTCGTGGGGCTCTGGGGTGTGCTGGTCGCTCTGGCGCTCCACCACGTCGTGCCACCACACGTCCTTGGCGCTGGTCTCGACCTCCTGGCCGGTACGCCGTACGACGAGGACGTGCTCGACCTGCGGGCACTCGGCGACGGCCTCGTCCACGGTCGGCTTGAGCGCGCTCGGCTTGCCCCTGCGGTAGCCGCCGTCGGCGGTGATGACCAGCTTGGCGTCGGCGTCGTCGATCCGGCTCTTCAGCGCGCTGGCCGAGAAGCCGCCGAACACCACCGAGTGGATCGCGCCGATGCGGGCGCAGGCCAGCAGCGAGATCGGCAGCTCGGGGATCATCGGCATGTAGATCGCCACGCGGTCGCCCTTGCGCACGCCCAGCTCCTGAAGGGCGTTGGCGGCCTTGCTGACCTCGGACTTCAGGTCGTTGTAGGTGAGGGTGCGGGTGTCGCCCTCGGGCTCGCCCTCCCAGTGGTAGGCGACCTTGTCGCCACGTCCTTCCTCGACGTGGCGGTCGACGCAGTTGTAGGCGACGTTGAGCTCACCGCCGACGAACCATTTGGCGAAAGGGGCGTTCCACTCAAGCGTCGTGTCCCACCGCTTGGACCAGCTCAGCCGCTCGGCCGCGTGCTCCCAGAAGGCGAGACGGTCCGCGGCGGCCTCGGCATACGCGGCCGCGGTCACGTTCGCGGCCGAGGCCAGGGCGGCCGGCGGTGCGAACCGGCGATTCTCCTGTAGCAGGTTGGACAGCGCCTGGGTCTCGTTGCCAGGGGTCTCCGGGGCCACCTCGTGCTCCTTCGTATGGCCAGATTGGATAGGTCGTGTCCCACTTCACCAGCTCACGGCCTCCGCACACAAGAGGTCTAGACAGGTCTGTACCGTGCGGCCGGGGACGGGCGCGGGCTTATCGGATGGCATGACAAATGCTATTGAAATGTTGTCATCCTGAAATCAGGAGAATACGCCGCGGCGCTTTATGGGCCCCCTTCGGGGGCACTTTTCTCGATGTACGGCCCCGCGTACGACGCGGCCCCGTCACCTCGGAGGCGGTCGTTCGTCTTTGCCCCGTTCGCCTCTTTCGCCGTGGTGACTTTCCCGCCCGCGCCGCCTCTTGGGCCCCTCCCACCGCGTCGCTGACTATGCCCGGTCACTTCCTGTCATGACGGCGTTCCATGCCCTACTCGCGGGTAAGGTCAGGTTTCGTGAGTGACCCACTGGCCGTCATCGCTCAGTTCCCCGGCGTCCCCGAGGCGGTGGACGAGGCCCGGCAGGCCGTCGACAGGCTCTACCGGCATCGCGTCCTGCGCCGGGCCAGCCCGGCGGTGTCCACGGAGTCGTCCCTGCGGGGCGCCCGCGCGTCGGCCGCCCTGGAGGGCGTCGACGTGTCGCTGGACGCCATGCGCCGCGACGAGGCCCACGACCCGGTGGTCCAGGGGGCGCTGCGCGCGTCGGCGGAGATGGGCCGCATGGGCTCGACCTGGCGTAAGGCGCCCAGGCAGGTGCTCGCCCGGCTGCACGCCGTGGCCGCGGCCGGCCTCGTGCCGCCGGAGGACCTGGGCCGTCCCCGGACGGCCGACGAGGCTTCCGACCCGCTGTCGCTGGGTCCCGCGCCGGGCGCGGCGGACGCGGCGGCGCGTATGGAGGGGCTGCTCGGCCTGCTCGAACAGCCCACGAAGGCGCCCGCGATGGTGCTGGCCGCCGTCGTACACGCTGAGCTGGCCGTACTACGTCCGTTCGGCTCGGCGGACGGGCTGGTGGCGCGCTCGGCCGGGCGGTTGACGCTGGTGGAGTACGGGCTGGACCCGAAGTCGCTGGTGGCGGTGGAGGTCGGGCATCTGGAGCTGGCGTACGCGGACGCGCTTCGGGCGTACCTGAGGGGGACGCCGGAGGGCGTGGCCCACTGGGTACAACACTGTGCCTCTGCGGTAACCCTCGGCGTACGCGAGACGACTGCGATCTGTGAGGCCCTGCAGAGGGGCTGACGCGAGGGCTCCGCGTCGCGGCGACATTGCTCTGCGTCGCGGTGGAAAGGCGGCGATGTCGCTCTGCGTTGCGGCGAAGGGCGTCGAGGTAGCGCTGCGTCGCCGCGGAGGGGCTCGGACATAGCTGACGGCGTCTCAATCAAGAGACGCCGTCCGCCGGTGCATCACGCCGGGTTACCAAGCGTGCACCTTAATTCGTCGGAGCGGGTCAAGCCCGTCTCGACGCGCCTCCCGCGGCTGGTCGCGCGTGGGTACCTGGTTGACGCACCCGGACAAGTGGTCCGTGTCACCTTTCTACGACGGATCCGCCCTGATGGGAACCCCTCGGACCAAGACCTTTACCCGTCCATGGGCGGGGCCACGGACATTCGGGCACTGGGCGCCCGCGGACCCCGTTACTAAGCTGTGACGATCACGGAGGGTGACTTCCTTTATGTGATCGTTATGGCGTGGCGAAAAAACTTGGCGAAAATGCGAGATTGCTCCTCGACGAAACTCGAGTGGATCGGGCAGCATACGGTGGTATCGCCCGAAACTGGAGCGACCTTGCACCGGATAGCTTTGCAAGTCTCTTGCCAGGCTCCGGTGTAGTGATGAAAGCTTTCTTCTGAAACGGGACCGGCTCTACCCCCCCGGAGCCGGACCGATCAGGCGACCCCCGCTCTCCCCCCCGGCGGGGGTCGCCCCTTTTCCCGGGCTTTTCGCCCTCCGGACGGGGACCCGGCGACCTCAACCCCTTCGCGCCGCCCCGCTCCCCACACCGAGCCACGGGCTGCCCGCTCACCCAGCCCGGCTCCCCGCACCGCCTTTGCCCGGCTTCCAGCACCGCCTTTGCCCGGCTTTCGCTTGCGCAGCCCGGCTTCTCGCACCGGCCTTACCGGCTTCCCGCACCGGCCTTCACGGGCTCCGCTCGCGCGCAGCCCGGCTCGCCCCGCCTCTGCCGGCTCGCCCCGCCCCTGGCGGTGGTCATCGTCCATGCAGTTATCCACAGCCCGCCCACACTCCGCGCCCGCTGTCCCCAGAACCCCGTTCGCCCCCACCCCACCACCCCCGCTTCCACCAAGGTTGGCCTCCCGCCCGCACCCAGGAAGGCCGACATGCACCGTCCCTTGGTCATCACCGAAGACCACGCCCTGCTGGACGACCTGGTCCGCATAGCCGCCGCCGCAGGCGCACAACTCGACGTGGCCCACGTCCCCGCCCACGCCCGCCCCTTCTGGAACCTCGCCCCCCTCATAGCGGTGGGCGCCGACCAGGCCGACGCCGTGGCCACCACCTCACCCCCGGCCAGAGACCAGGTCCTCCTCGTCACCCGAGACCCGGAAGACCCGGACACCTGGCGAAAATGCGTAGCGGTGGGCGCCCAAGCGGTCGTGACCCTCCCCGGCGACGAACGCCACCTGGTCGAGCGCTTCGCCGACGCCATGGAGCCCGACCCCCGCTCAGGCTCCATCGTCTGCGTCATGGGAGGCCGTGGCGGTGCGGGCGCCAGCGTGCTGTCGGCCTGCCTGGCCCTCAGAGCCTCGGCCGACCACCTCCGCACCCTGCTGGTGGACGCCGACCCGCTGGGCGGCGGCATAGACGCCCTCCTGGGCCACGAGGAGGCGCCCGGCGCCCGCTGGGCCGACCTGGTGGCCAGGGAGGGCCGGATCAACTCCAGCGCACTGCAGCAGGCGCTCCCGTCGTTCGGAGACCTGGCGGTCCTGTCCTTCCACAGAGGCGAGGTGCCGGCGATCCCGGCCCAGGCCATGCGCTCGGTGCTCGAAGCAGGCAGACGCGGCTTCGACCTGGTGGTCGTCGATCTCCCCCGCCACCTCGACCCAGCCTCGACAGAGGCCCTGACCAGGGCGAAGACCACGTTGATCGTGGCGACGGCAGACGTCCGGGGCATCCTGTCGGCCGTCCAGGTCCTGGGCGAGGCGCGCAGGCACACCTCCGACATCCGCGCGGTCCTCCGCCCAGGAGTCCTCGACGACGACATCGCCGTGACGTCCCTGGGCATCCCCTCGGCCGGCAGCCTCCCCGACCAGCCCAGGCTCACCGCGACCCTCAACCGCGGCGAACTCCCCAAACTGGGCCCGCGCACCGTTCTAGGCGCCCTGTGCACAACCCTCCTGCGCGACCTCCTCCCACCGGCATGACCCCTCCCGACCCCACTCCATCTCACAATCCCGCGCCCTCGCCGGTGTCCTCGGAGCTGGTGGAGGCCGTCCGCATACGTTTGGCCAGGACAGGCGTCGAACCCAGCGCGGCCCAGGTGGCGGTCGCCCTCAGAGCCGAGAAGGCCGTCTACGGTGACGCGGAGATCCTCGCCGTGGCCCGGGCCCTGTGCGCCGACCTGATGGGAGCGGGCCCTCTCGAGCCTCTCCTGGCCCAGCCCGAGGTGACGGATGTCCTGGTCAACGGGCCCCGTGAGGTGTGGGTGGACAACGGCACGGGCCTGCGCCGTACCCAGGTCACGTTCGCGGACGACGGGGCCGTGCGCAGGCTGGCCCAGCGCCTCGCCACCGCCGCGGGCAGACGCCTCGACGACGCCTCCCCATACGTGGACGCCCGCCTTCCCGGTGGCGTACGCCTCCATGCCGTACTCCCGCCGGTGGCCTCCGGCGGCACCTGCGTCTCCCTGCGCCTGCCGCCCCGGCGCACCTTCACCCTGGCCGACCTGGTCTCAGCGGGCACGATCACTCCCGCCGCCATCCCGGTGCTCACCACCATGGTCACCGCCAGGCTGGCCTTCCTGGTGACCGGCGGCACCGGCACAGGCAAGACCACCCTCCTGTCTGCCCTCCTCTCCTTGGCGGACCCAGGCGACCGCCTCCTGCTCGTGGAGGACTCAGCCGAGCTCCGCCCTCTCCACCCTCATGTGGTCCGCCTGGAAACCCGCCCGGCGAACCTGGAGGGCGCCGGCGGCGTGGGCCTGCGCGACCTGGTCCGCCAAGCGCTCAGAATGCGCCCCGACCGCCTGGTGGTCGGGGAGGTGAGGGGAGCGGAAGTGGTGGACCTCCTGGCCGCCCTGAACACGGGTCACGAGGGAGGGTGCGGCACCTTGCACGCCAATACGGCGGCCGACGTACCACCTCGCCTGGAGGCCCTCGGCTGCGCGGCGGGCCTGAGCAGAGAGGCGGTCCACAGCCAACTGGCCGCGGCCCTGGACGCCGTCATCCACCTGACCCGCAGCCGCCCAGACGGCCGGAGACGCATAGCCGAGATCTGCCTGCTCTCCAGAACCCCGTCAGGTTTCGTCGAGTCGGTCCCGGCCCTGACCTTCAACGCGACAGGCCAAACCCAACCCGGCCCCGGCTACAACATCCTGGCCCAAAGAGTCGCCCATCCATGACCCCAGACCACCCCCCTGTCCACAGGATCGACCCCAACGAGAACCCAGGCGACCCGACCCCCCCGAAAAGCCCCCGACCAGCCACCGAGCCCCCCACCCCCCGACCACCCCTGAACCCCCGGCGAAAGCACGCCCCGAAAAGCGGACAGAGGCACCGACAAGGCCTCCGACCAGCACACGAACCGAATCAGCGACGAGAACTCCGACCACCGAGCACCCCCGGACACCAACGAGAACCCCATCGCTCGACACCCCGAGACACGCCGCAGAACCCACCCCAAAGCCTCGACCGACCGAGGCCCCGACAAGGGACAAACCCCATGACCAGCGCCCTCATAGCGGCGTTGTCCACAGCCTGCGCACTGTGGCTGTGGACAGGCCCGGACTTCGCCGTAACCCGCCTGAGCAAACTGACCACAGTCCAACAGAAGCCCCAATGGCGATCCCTGGCCGAACGCCTCACCCGCCCCAACCCCAGCCGCCGCGCCGAGGCCTGGCGACGCGCCTCAATCGAGCTGTGCCAGTCCCTGTCGGCCGAACTCTCCGCAGGCCGCACCCCCGGCGAGGCCCTGACCAAAGCCATCACGGCGGTGGACTTTCCCGACCCACAGCTCCTGCGCCCAGTGATCGCCGCAGCCAGAGACGGCGGCGACGTCGCCGCCGCGCTGACCTCCGCCGCCCCGCCACAGGGCGGCGAGGGCCTCCGCCAACTGGCGGCCTGCTGGGAGGTCGGCACCGCGGTGGGCGCAGGCATGACCTCCCTGGTGGACCGAGTGGCCGGCACGCTACGCCTGGCCGAAGCCCACCGCCAGGACGTGTCCGCACAACTGGCAGGCCCCCGCACCACGGCCAAAATGCTCGCCGTACTCCCGGCTCTCGGCCTCCTCATGGCCGGAGCCCTCAACATGCACCCGTTGAACTTCCTCTTCGGCAGCCTGCCCGGCTTCATATGCCTCATAGCCGGAGTGACCCTCGACGCCTGCGGCCTCTGGTGGACCAGCCGCATGGCCACCCAAGCCCAGCCCTGACAGAACGACCAACAACCCACCATCCACACCCGAACCCTCACAGCCCGAACCCCGCAGCCGTCTGGCTGCCGGAGCCCAAGCCGCCAGAGCCCGAATCACCGCAGTCGTCGGTCGCCGGACGGTGAGCCACCACAGTCCCAACCGCCAAAGCCCGAGCCACTGGAGCACGATCATCCCGGCCTCAACCGCCGAAGCCTGAACGACCACAGCCGTTTGGCCGCTGGACCCCGAGCGGCTGGAGCCCGAGCCGCCACAGACCAAGGCACTGGGCTCAAGCCACCGCAAGCCCTGAACTACCAAAGCCTGAACCACGGCCGTTCAACCGTAAGAACCCGGACCCGCACGCGATGGCTCAGCCGCATCAACGCCTGCCCCAAGCCCCAGAGACGACTTCGCGGGCCACACCCCACCCACTCACCAGGCCCGAAGCCGTCTCCACCCCCACCCCACCCCCCGACCCCGACGGGACCCGACCGATGCTCCAGTTGTTGTGCGCCTTGTTCACAGGGATGGCCGTCTGGCTGTGGTTCCCCGCAAGGACACCCAAGGACCGCCTGGCCCTACTACGCCCGGCAAACAAGCCAAACGCAGCAAACGCGCCAGTCCCAACAGGAAATCCACAGTTGCCGGGCTCGCCACCCACTGAGCAGAACCCAGCACGACACAAAGGCCACCCACCCCACCTCCCTGAGGAGCACCCACACCAACCCACCTGGCTGAGCCCCGCCCCCAACTCCTCACACCGCCTCACCCGCAAAACGACACTCACCGCCATAGGGGCCGGCCTGACTTCGGCCCTCCTGATCGGCGGAGGCATCGCAGGCGTAATCGTGGGTCTCCTCGTAACCCCGGCAGCCGCGATGTTCCTGCACAAACGAGAACCCCAGCAGTCCCAGCAGGACCGCCACCGAATAACCGCCGACCTCCCCTTTGCCGCAGACCTGATGACCGCCTGCCTCCAAGCGGGCAGCCCCGTGAGCGCCGCGACCGAAATCGCCGCCAACGCGATCGGCGGTCCCCTCGGAGAACGCCTGGCATGGGTGAGCAGCCAACTACGCCTGGGCGCCGACCCAGAACCCACCTGGGCCATCCTCGCCAAAGACCCTGCGACAGGCGCACTTGCCCGAGCGATGAGCCGAGCGGCTCAGAGCGGCGCTCCCGTCGCCGACGTCTTGACACGCCTGGCCGACGACGCCCGCGAAAGCGCCAGAGCAGCCTCGGTCGCAACCGCGAGAAGCGTCGGCGTGAAAGCCGTAGCCCCTCTGGGCCTGTGCTTCCTACCGGCCTTCGTCCTCCTAGGCATCATCCCGGTAATAGCCGGCCTAGCCTCAACAATCGTCCTCCCGTAACCCCCGGATCCCGGCACCCGTCGACACCCTTTCGGCTCCACCACACTGATCTCGCCCACCGCCCACCGCTTTTGCCGTCCACGGTCACGTCCACGCTTTTGCCGTCCACCGCCTTTGCCGCCCACAGTCACGTCCACCGCGCCTTTGCCGTCCACCGCCCACTACAGTCCGCCGCCGTCTCCTGGCCGCCGCCCTGCATGCCCGCCGCCCTCTGTCGTCCGCTACTGGCTGTCTCCTGATGCCGTGCGTCGTCTTTACAGCCTGCTGCTGCCCACCACCGGCCATCCACCATCGACCGCTGGCCCGGCCTGCCCACCGCCGCCTCCTCCCACGCCTCCTCCCACGGCGTGCGCAACCGGCGGCCGCCGTCTGTCAGCCACCGCCTTGCGCTGCTCGCCGCTGCTACTGGCTGCTTCCCGATGCCGTGCGCCGTCTTTACGGCCCGCTGCCGCCCACCCCCGGCCATTTACCTACGGCCACCGGCCGCCACCAGCTACCGGCCCAATCTCGCCACAGGCCACAGGCCACAGGCCACAGGCCACCGGCCGCAGTCCGCCCCGCCGCCGTTCGCTGCCCGCCACTCGGGCGTCCCAGTCCACGGTCGGTCGGCATTACCGCGGGAGGGCGGATGAACCGATCAGTCATTACCCGCACCCAGCAACCACTCGCACGCGCTGCTCTCACCTGGAACTGCTCATGCTGGCGAGACAGTCTTTCCCCGCCTTCCAGCGCACACCGCCTTCCAGCGCACACCGCCTTCCAGCGCACACCGCCTTCCAGCGCACACCGCGATTTCCGCAGAAGGGGCATCGGGAGTCACTCAACCCGCAATCGCCCCGCAGCCGAGACGCCCGTCCACAACCCCACCGCTCCATCGAACCCGTTATCCACAGAACGCCATTCGGCTCGCTGGTCGCATCCCCGCTTCAGCCACCCTGGGATCTCCCGCCGGGCAAGACCCCGGCCCTCAACACCTGGAGGCACGATGCACAGTCCCGCCACCATGCCAGACGACATCAAAGCCACCCCAGAAGCACCGCATCACACCAAGCCGAGCACTCACGCATCCAGCCGTATGACCCACGACGCAGTCAACACTTCTGACGCCACCCGCCACGCCTCGAAGTGCGCGAACAGCAACTCGCGACAAGACCTCAACGCCGCACCCCAGAAGTCATCGACTTTCAGCGCAGCGCCCCGATCCACCACAAAGGCATGGGTTCGATCCAACAAGTGGCTCCACCATGTGATCGCCAACGGCGAGCGCGGCATGTCCACGGCCGAATACGCAGTCGGAACCATCGCGGCCTGCGCCTTCGCCGCGCTTCTTTTCAAGGTCGTCAGCAGCCCTGAAGTGCAGGAAATGCTGACCTCCCTGATCGACCGAGCCCTCAACACCGCCAAGGAATGACTCTCCGCCACGCGCGGACTTCCACGAGCGACAAGCGGTCGGCATCGCGAGGCTCGGTCACGGCCGAGACCGCCGCGATGCTGCCCGCGCTCATGGTCGTCCTGGCCGCCGCCCTGTGGGCCATTCAAGCGGTGGGGGCCCAGCTCGAATGCGTGGACGCGGCCCGCGCGGCAGCCCGAGCCGCAGCCAGAGGCGAACCCCTGGATCAAGTACGAGACTTCGCCCGCTCAGCCACCCGCCCCGACGCGCAGGTAGACGTAACCCGAGACCTGGAGTTCACAAAAGTGCAAATCACAGTTGAAGTACGCCCCGCTTGGGGCCGTTCCCTGCCCGCAGTCCGTGTCTCAGCCGCAGCCACCGCCGACACAGAACCATGACCGGATCAGGATCCACAGAAAGCTCCGAACCGTGCAAGACGACCAGGAGACAGCAATGAATGCCAAAGATCGAGGCTCTGCCACGCTCTGGGGCGTGGCCCTCATGGGCCTTCTCATGGCGATAGCCACGGCCTTCGCGACCGTGGGGTCCGTACGCGTCGCCCGCCATCGCGTCAACAGCGCCGCCGACCTGAGCGCCTTGGCGGCGGCCAAGTTGGCGATCATCGACCCAGAAGGCGCCTGTGCCAGAGCCGCCACACTCGCCGCCCAAAACGGCGTCACCTTGACTCAATGCAAGATCACGAACGACACGGCGGATGTCTGGACCTCGCTGCCGATCTCGTTGCCGTTATTAGGCACTCGCACTCTGACGGGAAGATCGCGCGCAGGTCCAGCGGACCCCGCACCGCTGGAGAGCGATCGCTAGAACCCGGTCGCGCGCCTGTCCCAGCCTGCAATCCGTCCGAGCCTGCAATCCGTCCGAGCCCGCGGTCCGTTTCCGAGCCCGCAATCGAGATCGCGCATCGGTGAACGCGGTTCTGAGGAGTATGAGAAATGGAGACGCTGAGGTGGTGGGCACACACGGGGACTAAAGCGCGCTTGGCGGGCGTATGCGGGGACGGAAGCGCTGGCTCGGGGTGCATTCGGCGGGCCGAAGAGTGGCTTGACCGGCGCGCGCAGGGTGATGGAAACGATGGTCGGTGGGCGCATGCGAGGGATGGAACGAAAGGCGCCCGGGTGCGTTTGAGGGACTCCGGAGTGCCCCTTCCTCGGGGCGATCCGTGCCATGCCGACCTGGTGAGCAACCGTCCCATTGACGTTCTCGCCAATGGGACGGTTGGGGCTCGCGAGGCAATGTCGCAATCGAGTCACGACTTCTTAGACATGGTGTCCAAGAGTTGACTATGTCCCGTAAGGTTCCGCTTACCCTCGGTCCATGCCGTATGCGACAGGGAGTCTGGGAGAGCCGGAACGAAGTCGCTAGGGTTCGGGTCCGGGGACGGTCGGTGACCGTATCGACCGGGCGGACTGCACTTCCGGTCGTCGCGTGAGCGCCCGAGGGTGGTCAGGCGGCGCGAGGCTCTCGATGGAGGGAAGCGTCGTGACGGTAGTCGGCAGAGTGGTGGCCGCAGGGGTGATCGTGGTGGGATCCCTCGCGCTCGGGTGGCCCGCTCACGCAGCCGCGATGACGGGCCGGTCTGATTCCTCCGGGCAGATCACGTCGCCCTCCGACGGCGAAGTGGTCTCAGGCTCGTCTGTCACGGTTTCCGCCCGTACGGGGCTCATGCAACTCAACATGGGGCTGTACGTCGAAGGGCCGTCCATGCCGAGCCAGAAAGTCGCCGGAGGCGGGGCGAACCAGACGATCTCCGGGACGTTCGACGCCGGCAGTGCTCCGAATGGGACTTTCACCGTGACTCTCAAGGGAGAGATCACCGGGACCAGATACGACAGCCGTACGTTCAAGCTGCGGCGACCCGCCGAAGCGCCCGGCAACGTGAACGCGAGCAAGCAGGGCACCGAGAAAGTCGTCGTGACGTGGAGCAGGGGGTCCGAGCCCGACCTGCAGTCGTACGAGGTCTCCAACACCCAGTCCGGCATTGTCGGGCGGTTGTCCGCCGACAGCGCCTGCTCCGGGTCATCCTGCAAGGCGGCCTTGGCGGTGCCGAGCAAGGCGGTGGGCCAGAAGGTGGGGTTCACGGTCAAGGCATTCAGGGGCGACGGCGACGGTGGATCGATCGGGTCGGGCGAATCGGCCCCCGCGTACATCACATTCCCCGCCCCGCCTGCGGCTCAGCCGACCAAGAAGACGACGACCAATACGGGACAGACGCCGAAGAACACCGACACGAAGAAGGTCGACGCGCTACCCACGTTGCCGGCCAAGAAGCAGCCGCAGCCCACGAGCAAGCCGACGACCCGCAAGCCGACCACGTCCAAACTGCCGGCCATCCCTGACACCGATTCAAGCGGAAACCTGCCGATTCCCACTGCGGACCCAGCGGACGACGAACAGGGCGAGAACGGCGGCCTGGCTCCGGCCGACGCCAAGGAGGAGACGGACTCCGCCCCCGTGCAGAGCGATGGCGTGAAGGCTCAGTCGAGCGAATCCCCCATGGGAAACATCGGCCAGTACGGCATCTACGTCGCAGGAGGCATTCTGCTGCTGCTCCTTGGCGCTCATGCGGGAGCGTGGGCTCGTCGTCGTGCGATCGCCGGGGGCGGAGGCGGTTCCGCGCCTGCGACCACCGTCGGTGTCCCGGGCGGCGGTGGGACTCCGGTGGGCGGAGTGCAGGTCGATCCTGGGACCCAGGCCAACCTTGCGGCGCAGGGCGGCGGCGGGAATGCGGTTCCGGCCGGGCATGGTGATGCAGGTGTGCCAGCAACTGCGGCAGTGCGTCGGCGGCCCGCTGTGATCTTGGCCGTCGCCAAGACCCGTGTCCCCGAGCAGCCCCATGCTCAGCAGTCGCCCTTATCGGCCGATCGCCAGCCCGCGGAGGGTCCCGTGCAACCGAAGCCGTCCGCGTCCGAGCAACCGCGCAACGGGGTGCCCGCTGCCCTTCCTCCGCTCCACCGCAGTGCGGACGATGTACGGGAGGTCGCTCCGGACGCTCTCCCGGGGCCGGTTCGTATCGCTCTGCCCAGTTCGGCGGTGACAGATGTGCCCCAGCCTTCCGCTCCGGTCACCCCGCTCGCGGCCGGGCGGCTTGAGGAGCGCTGGGACGACTATCTTCCGCCGTCGCCGAGGTCCATGGAGGACAGCGGTTTCTGGGAGCGGCCACAGCCGGGCGCCGCTGACTTCTGGGCGGCCGACGATGACGAGGCCCGTGGTGGTGGCGGCGACAATAACAACAAGAACAAGGGAAATGAACGCGCTTATGTCGGTGGGCTTCGGCAGCGAGATGGCGAAAGTTAGATAAGCATGTCAGAGGGTCTTGGTTCCGCTGCGGGTGCTGATTAAGGTCGTTTCTCAGGTTCGTGCGGAAATTCGCGGCATCGATTCGCCGGCACACGCGTGTGGGTACGCTCGCCCGCGTGTGCGCGTACAGACACGTCGCTCGCTCTGCGCATGGACGCGCGTCGTCGATGAGTGATGCTCGCGTCACGTTGGATCGCACCTGCGCATTTGACCTGGCTGAGGGCGCGACCGTGGGCGTCGCCGCTGGTCGGCGGGGGCAGGGTCGCTGGCGTGTGGCTGTGGGGAGTGGCTCTGCGTGCGCTGACCGTGAGTTATCTGGCTGCGTCTACCGGGGCTTGTTAACGAACCGTCGTTAATTTTCACCGTGCCCATGCGCAACAAACGGATGTGCCGTGCGGAATTTCATTACGGGGCAGGGTTGAGAAGAGTGTTGAGGAGGCGGATGGCGCCGCGCTTGTGGAGGGGCTCGTTGCCGTTGCCGCATTTTGGGGACTGGATGCAGGAAGGGCAGCCTCGTTCGCACTCGCACGACATGATCGCTTCACGGGTGGCCGTGAGCCAGTCCGTGGCGCGGGCGTAGCCGCGTTCGGCGAAGCCGGCGCCGCCCTCGTGGCCGTCGTACACGAAGACGGTGAGCAGGCCCGTGTCGGCGTGCAGTTCCGTGGAGACGCCGCCGATGTCCCAGCGGTCGCAGGTGGCGAACAGGGGGAGGAGGCCGATGGAGGCGTGTTCGGCGGCGTGGGCGGCTCCGCCGAGGTCGATGCCCGCCTCGGCGAGGGGGGCCACTGCCGAGGCGGGCAGGGTCCACCAGACAGCACGGGTGCGGAGGGTGCGGGGCGGCAGGTCCAGCGGCTCGTCGCCGAGCATCTCGCCTGACTGGAGTCTGCGCTTGAGGTACGAGACCACCTGCCGGGTGACCTCGACCTCGCCGAAGTGGAGTGTGCCGGGTCCGAGGGGGTGGGAGCGCTGGGTGGCCAGGATGGAAATGTCGGTGATGTCTCTGGCGAACGTCGTGTAGTCCGGGTTCGCGCTGCTGACCAGGGCCACTCCGGCTTCCAGGTCGAGGAGTTCCACCAGGAAGGTCTCGCCCTGGTGGAGATAGACCGCACCCGTGTGGACCGCGCTGTGGGCGGAGGGTTCGTCGACGCTGCCCAGGAGGCGGCCGGTGGACGACTCCACGACCTGGATGGGGGAGCCGCCGCCGCCTCGGATGTCGGCGAGGTCGGTGGCGCGCTCGCGCCTGGTCCAGAACCAGCCCGCCGGGCGCCTCCTGAGCAGGCCCTGGGTGACCAGGTCTTCGAGGACGTCGGACGTAGTGGTGCCGAAAACGGGCAGGTCGTCCTCGGTCAGCGGGATCTCGGCGGCGGCGGCGCAGAGGTGAGGGCCCAGGACGTACGGGTTGTCGGGGTCGAGGACGATCGCCTCGACGGGCTGGCCGAACAGGGCCTCGGGGTGGTGCACCAGGTAGGTGTCCAGGGGGTCGTCTCTGGCGATCAGCACGGCCAGCGCGTCCTGACCGTCGCGGCCCGCTCTGCCCGCCTGCTGCCAGAGGGAGGCGCGGGTGCCGGGCCAGCCGGTGATCAGTACGGCGTCCAGGCCGGAGACGTCCACGCCGAGTTCGAGGGCGTTCGTGGTGGCCAGGCCCATGATCGTGCCTGCGCGGAGTGCCTTCTCCAGGAGCCGGCGGTCCTCTGAGAGGTAGCCGGCCCGGTAGGCGGCGATCTTGTTGGGGAGGTCGGCCCAGTCAGGTGCGGCGGGAGAGTCTGGGAGTGCCCAGGCGAGTGAGCTCTGGGAAGAAGTAGTCGTGTCGTTCCCGGCTTGCGGCGTGGTGAGCGGGTTGTCGCCGAAGTGTGGGGTGTCACCGGAACGTGCACCGTCTCCTGAGCGTGGGCCCTCTGCGGGACGTGAGCTGGCCTCGGAGTGTGCACTGTCTCCGGAGCGCGGGCTGTCTTCGGAGCGCGGGCTGTGTCCGGAGTGTGGGTCGTCTCCGGAAGGTGGGTCGTCTCCCGAAGGTGGGTCGTCTTCGGGGTGTGGGCTGTCTTCCGGGTGTGGGGTGTGCGCGGAATGTGGGGTGTTCTCAGGGTGGGGAGTGTTGTTGGGGGAGGTGGTGGGTGGGGGAGCGTATGGGGAGGAGAGGGAGAAGGCGACGTCGGCGAGTTTGGCGCGGGCGGACAGGGCGACGGTTTCGGCTCCTCGGCGGCTGCGGACGAAGGCGAGGGTGCGTACGTCGGCCAGGACGAGGTCGGCCAGCAGGTCCGCCGCCTCCGCCGTCGCCGTACGCCGCACAGGAGCCCCGCCCACGCCCCGGAGCTCCGTCAAGGGCGGCTCCCAGAGCGCGATGGTTGTCGAACCCTTCGGCGAGGCGTCCACTGTCACCTCGTGCATCTCAAGCCCCGTCAGCCTCATGGCGAACGCCCCCGGCTCGCTGGCGGTCGCGGAGGCGAGCAGGAAGGTGGGGTGCGAGTTGTACCGGGCGCAGACGCGGCGGAGCCGGCGCAGGATCTGGGCTACGTGCGAGCCGAAGACGCCGCGGTAGCCGTGGCACTCGTCCACGACGACCATGCGCAGGCGGCGGAAGAACGACGACCATTGCGAGTGGCGGGGGAGGAGGCTCCGGTGGAGCATGTCCGGATTCGTCAGGACGTAGTTGGCGTGCTGGCGTACCCACGTGCGTTCCTCGAAAGGGGTGTCTCCGTCGAAGCAGGCCGCGCGGAGCTGGGTGATGCGCAGCTCGCGCAGGCCGCGGAGTTGGTCGGCGGCCAGGGCTTTCGTCGGCGTCAGGTACAGGATCGTGCCGCCGTCGAGACAAGAGGCGATCGCGGGAGTGAGGTAGGCCAGCGACTTCCCCGACGCCGTCCCCGTCGAGATGATCACGTTTCGGCCACGAAATGCCAGGTCGGCGGCCTCGTACTGGTGAGGCCAGAGTCCTGTCACCCCGCGGTTCGCCAAGCGCGTAACAAGAACGTCGGGTGTCCATTTGGGCCATTGGACTTGACCGGCCTGACGTGCTGGAACATGCTCCACATGGGTGACACGCTCGTGACGTGCGGGAACGCCAAGCAGGTGGTGGAGGAGTGGACCTGCCTGTTGTGGGGAGGATGCGGAGGAAGTCACTGTTTCCAGTCTTGCATCGATGGGCAAAGTCGCCGGGAATCGTGATTTCGTATAGACACAAGCCAGGCGCGTGGTTGAATGCCGCGCGTCGGGGTCGGACAGTCTGGGGCCACGCCCCAGACTGCCAGGCCCACAAGAGTACTTTCGCAGGCGAGGCGCTGGAGGATCTGTGGATCTGAAGTTGGATCACCGCACCGAAGACCGACTCACCATCGTGGAGGTCGAGGGTGAGATCGATGTCTACACGGCGCCGAGATTGCGTGAGCTCCTCATCGATTTGGTGAACAAGGGCAACTTCCACCTTCTCGTCAACATGGAGAAGGTGGACTTCCTCGACTCCACGGGCCTTGGTGTCCTGGTCGGGGGGCTCAAGCGAGTTCGCGCGCACGACGGCTCACTCGAGCTGGTCTGCACCCAGGAGCGCATCCTCAAGATCTTCCGGATCACTGGTCTGACCAAGGTCTTCGGGATCTACGCTTCGGTCGACGAGGCCAAGGAAGCTCACGGCAAAGACAAGTAGCATGGCTACCGTCGAGCTGACGTTCAGCGCACTCCCCGCACACGTGCGGACCGCCCGACTGGTGGCGACGGCGATCGCTCGCCGCACCGGCGTGGAAGAGTCCCTGCTGGACGAGGTCAGGCTCGCCGTGGGTGAGGCGTGCTCCCGGGCAGTCGAGGCACACCGCGCTCACTGTCCGGGCGAGCCCATCCGCATCGAGCTTCGTGACGATTCCGGACGTTTCGAGGTCACGGTCAGCGATCAAGCCCCCAGTGACGAGATCAAGCAGGAACAGCCCCTCGATCTGGGCATGCTCTCTGACTCCTTCATGTCGAACTTCGGCATCGCGGTCATCGAGGGCTTGGCCGATGACGTGCAGGTCTTCCCCAGCCCCAAGGGGACGAACATCCGCATGAGCTGGCCCGCGGCCGTCGGCATCTGACCGTCCGTCCGGGCGACCGGGTGCGATCGGGGTGCTGTGCGGATGCCTGCCATCCCGCCGTGCCTCGATCGGTTCATGCTTTTTTTTGTTCTTTGCGTGGCAGGTTCGTTCGTGTGCTGGACGGGCCAAATGCCTTTTTTTGGTACGGCAGGCCGGGGTGGGCGCCAAACGCCGACCATGGTTGAGGTCCACGAGGGAGACGCCCTCTGACCCGCACGGGGCCGGCCGCCGTAACGGCGTCCGGGCACCGTGCCTTCCGTCATGCGTTGACCCCGGGTTCTTCTCTGGCCGTTGCCCATGGGCTCGGCGGGTGGTGACGGGCCAGGGGCCGAACCAGGTAGGTCACCCTCGGCCACTCCCGGTTGCCCTGGCCACGGGGCCTGTTCGGCGCTGGCACGGGGCTCTGGTGGGCGCTCCGGGGGTTCCTGGTGCGCTCAGGGGCTGTGGGCGGACGAGGATGCAGCCAGGTCGCACAGGTGGCGTTGTAAGCCTGCCCAGGCATGAGCTGGTCGGCGTCCCGGGGTCCGGGTGGCCGGGGGTAGCGGGAGCCATAGGGCGACCTGCGCTGGGTGCCTTGCGGGTGATGTCTTGGTTTGGGCGATGTGCTCGGGCTTCGAGGCGGGCGTCGGTTTCGGCGTGTCGGGTGGCGGGCTTGCGGTGCGGTTATCGGTCTCGGCATGTCGGGCGGCGGGGTTCGGGGAGTCGGTTCGGGGGGTCGGTGGCAAGGCGGCACGGGCGGCTGCGCTGGTTCTGTCGGGTGTTCGGGGAGTCGATGCAAGGTGGCACGGGTGGCTGTGCTGGTCTTCCGCCGGGAGCCGGGAGCCGGGAGCCGGGAGCCGGGAGCCGGGAGCCGGGAGCCGGGGCCGGGTGTCGGGGGGCTGGGGGTTGGGTGCCAAGGGCTGAGTCTTGAGGTGAAGGGTTGAGGCAGTAGGTGATGTGGGCCTTCTGCTGAGGTGGGGTGTGCGGTCGTCGATGCCCCTCTCGGGGCCTCACTGTGTGATCTGTAACGCACCGCCATGAACGGGCCTCCCGGGCAAAGGCGTTGAAGGTACCTTTTGGGCGGCGGGTGGCGCGGTGCTGGGGTGGGGTGTTCGGGGCGGGGGTCGCTGGTGGGGCGTGGGCGCGCTCCCACGTCATGGCCTCTCACTGGCTCCCAGCGGGTCGCGCCTCAAAGATCACTTAAGTCCTCATACCTCCTTCGGCTGGTTTCGGTCGTCCATTATTGAGCCTTGCCGCGACCGTAAAGGTGCGGAAATTTCGCTTGTCAGAACACAAATCGGGTCACTGGCAGGGGATTACTGGACACTCGCATAATTAGCGGGCTCGAGAGCCTTCATATCCGCTGACTGCCTGCGTAGACTCCCGGCACCGGCCAAGGTGATCCGGCGGAACGCGGATTCAACCGGAAGCGGCACCCACAACCCGGATGGTGCCGCAACACCCGCCGAGGAGAGCCGCAGCACCGCCCGGGCGAGACGACCGGTCTTGCCGAGGAGAACGATGAGCAGGCATTTGCTGGCAGCGGAGCCAGCGTCCAATCTGGTTCTGAGCGGAAACAATCTCACCATCGTGATCGTGGTCGCCGCGGTCGCACTGATCGCGCTAGCCGTCGCCGGCGGCCTCGTGCGCGAAGTGCTGTCCGCGGGCCAGGGCACCGAACGAATGCAGAACATCGCGCGCGCCGTGCAAGAGGGCGCTGCCGCATATCTCACGCGCCAGTTCCGAACATTGGCGATCTTTGTCGTCATCATCCCCTTCCTGTTGCTCCTGCTACCTGGAGAAACCGACGTACGCGTCGGGCGTTCGATCTTCTTCGTGGTCGGTGCGGTGTTCTCCGCGCTGACCGGATTCATGGGCATGTGGCTGGCCGTGCGCGGGAACGTCCGCGTCGCCGCCGCGGCCAAGGAATCGGGCGAGAAGCGGGCCATGCGGGTCGCGTTCCGTACCGGCGGCGTGGCCGGGATGTTCACGGTGGGCCTCGGCCTGCTGGGCGCGGCCGTCGTGGTCTTCATCTACCAGGGTGAGGCGCCCCACGTACTCGAAGGGTTCGGGTTCGGGGCGGCGCTGCTGGCCATGTTCATGCGTGTCGGCGGCGGTATCTTCACCAAGGCCGCCGACGTCGGCGCCGACCTGGTCGGCAAGGTCGAGCAGGGCATCCCCGAAGACGACCCCCGCAACGCCGCCACCATCGCCGACAACGTGGGCGACAACGTCGGTGACTGCGCGGGCATGGCCGCCGACCTGTTCGAGTCGTACGCGGTCATGCTGGTCGCCAGCCTCATCCTGGGCCGGGCGGCCTTCGGCGAAGAGGGGCTCATCTTCCCCCTCATCGTCCCGATGATCGGTGTGATCACGGCGATCATCGGCATCTTCGTCACCGGCCTACGTGACCGGGACCGCAACGGCATGGCGGCGATCAACCGCAGCTTCTTCATCTCGGCCGCCATTTCGGCGGTCCTGGTGACGGGGGCCGCGTTCTGGTACCTGCCGAGCAGCTTCAGCGAGCTGACCGGCTCCACCATCCAGAACTTCGACGCCGACCCGCGGCTCATCGCCATCGGCGCGGTGCTGATCGGCCTGGTGCTGGCCAGCGCCATCCAGCTCCTCACCGGCTACTTCACCGAGACCAACCGCCGTCCGGTGCGTGAGATCGCCGAAAGCTCGGCCACGGGCGCCGCCACCGTCATCCTGGCCGGCATCAGCGTCGGCCTGGAGTCGGCGGTCTACTCGGCCCTGATCATCGGCGGCGCGGTCTACGGCGCGTTCCTGCTCGGGTTCGGGAACGTGGTGGTCGCGCTGTTCGCGGTGGCCCTGGCGGGCACCGGTCTGCTGACCACGGTGGGCGTCATCGTCTCCATGGACACCTTCGGCCCCGTCTCCGACAACGCCCAGGGCATCGCCGAGATGTCCGGCGACGTCGACGGCGAGGGCGCCCGCGTGCTGACCAGCCTCGACGCGGTCGGCAACACCACCAAGGCCATCACCAAGGGCATCGCCATCGCCACCGCCGTACTGGCGGCCACCGCGCTGTTCGGAGCCTTCCGCACGGCGGTGGAGGGAGAGCTGGCCCTGGCCACAGACTCGGTCAAGGACGCTCTGGGCCAGTTCGCCAGCTTCTCGCTCAGCATCGACCAGCCGAACGTCCTGGTCGGCCTGATCATCGGCGCCGCGGTCGTGTTCCTGTTCTCGGGGCTGGCGATCATGGCGGTCGGCCGGGCCGCGATGCGGGTGGTCTTCGAGGTGCGCAACCAGTTCCGTACCAAGCCCGGCATCATGGACGGCACCGAGCTGCCCGACTACGGCCGCGTCGTCGACATCTGCACCCGCGACTCGCTGCGCGAGCTGGCCACGCCCGGCCTGCTGGCGGTCATGACCCCGATCGCGGTCGGCTTCGCGCTGGGATACGCCCCGCTGGGCGCCTTCCTGGCCGGCGCCATCGCGTGCGGCACCCTGATGGCCGTCTTCCTGGCGAACTCCGGCGGTGCCTGGGACAACGCCAAGAAGCTCGTCGAGGACGGTCACTACGGCGGCAAGGGCTCCGAGGCCCACGAGGCCACGGTCATCGGCGACACGGTCGGCGACCCGTTCAAGGACACGGCCGGTCCCGCCATCAACCCGCTGATCAAGGTGATGAACCTGGTGGCGCTGTTGGTGGCGCCGGCCGTGGTGATGTACGCGGGCAACCCGGCCCTGCGCATCGGCATCACCGTGGTGGCGGTGGGCGTGGTGGTCGGCGCGATCGTGGTGTCCAAGCGGCGGTCGGTGACCAGCGAGCCGGCCAGCAACAACAACCGCGAGCACGAACCGGTCGCGTCGTAGCGCGCGCATCGGCTTGAAGCCGTGGCGCGCGACGGCTTGACGTCGTAGCGCGCGTCGGTACGAGGTCGTGCGCGCGTCGGTTCGGCGTCGCAGTAGGCGGCGGTTCGAGGTCGTAACGCGTACCGGCTGCAAAGGGTTTTGGGCGCCCGCTCCCGGCAACAGGGGGCGGGCGTCCGGCTTTGTCGGCCACCCGCGACGGGGCGGGGTGGGTGTCCCGCTTTTCGTGGCGCGTGCCGGCGATGGGAAACTGGGCGCGTGAACGACGACAAGCAGCCCAGCGGCGGAAAGACCCTGGGTTTCATCCTGCTGGCCATGCTCGTCATCCTGGCCGCGATCGTAGGGTTGGCCATTTGGGCCTCGAAGGGATGATGTAGTGCGCACCTTGATTGTGCTGCGTCACGCGAAAGCCGCCCAGGTTCCCGGCCTGGCCGATCGGGAGCGGCCTCTGACGGGCAGGGGTGAGCGGGACGCCAAGCGGGCGGGCGACGAGATCAGGGCGGCCGGGCTCACCCCCGGCGTCGTGCTCTGCTCACCGGCGCTCAGGACCAAGCAGACCGCCGAGATCGCCTTCCCCGAGATGGAGATCAGCTACGAGCGCGACATCTACGAGGCGTACTCGGAGGACCTGCTGGCGCTCGTCCATCGCGCGGACCCCGACCTGGACACGGTGGTGTTGTGCGGGCACAACCCCGGGGTGCATGAGCTGGCCCTGGAACTGGCCGGGGGCGACTACGTGTTCAGGCCGGGCGCGTTCGCGGTGATCGAGGTGGGGTCCGCCTGGGAGGAGCTGTGGCCGGGTCAGGGACGCCTGGTCACGCGCTGGGACCCCAAGGAAGCCGCTGAGGGCTGAGCGCAGGCTCCAAGGAAGTCGCCGATAGGTGAGCGCAGGCTCCAAGGAAGTCGCCGATGGCCGAGCGGCGGGCTTACAGGATCGTGAGCGCGGTGTCCTCGGCGTCGGCCGCCTCGACCTCGTCCCGTGAGATTCCCAGCAGGTAGAGGATCGAGTCGAGGTACGGCGTGTTGACCGCGGTGTCGGCCGCCTGGCGCACCACCGGCTTGGCGTTGAACGCGATGCCGAGCCCGGCCGCCGCGATCATGTCCAGGTCGTTGGCCCCGTCGCCGATGGCCACGGTCTGGGAGATCGGCAGGTGGGCCTGGCGGGCGAACCGCTCCAGCGCCCGCGCCTTGCCGGGGCGGTCCACGATCTCGCCCACGACCCGCCCGGTCAGCCGCCCTTCGACGACCTCGAGGACGTTCGCGGCGGAGTAGTCGATGCCGAGCTCCTCCACCAGCCCGTCGGTGATCTGGGTGAACCCGCCGCTGACGATGGCGAAGCGGAAGTCGAGCCGCTTGAGCGTGCGCACCAGCGTACGGGCGCCGGGGGTGAGCACGACCTCCTTGCGCACCTGCTCGAACACCGCGGCCGGCAGCCCTTCGAGCAGCGCCACCCGGCGCTTCAGGGACTCGGCGAAGTCCAGCTCGCCGCGCATGGCCTCCTCCGTGACCCGCGCGACCTCCTCCAGGCAGCCCGCGTGCGCCGCCAGCAGTTCGATGACCTCGCCCTGGATGAGCGTCGAGTCGACGTCCATGACGATGAGCCGCTTGGCGCGCCGCGACAGGCCGGTGCGCTGCACGGCCACGTCCACCTCCTGCGCGGCGGCCTCGGCGGCCAGCTCGATGCGCAGGGCGTCGGGGTCGGCGCCGGAGACGGACAGCTCGATGCAGGTGACGGGCCACTGGGCGAGGCGTTCGATGCGGTCGATGTTGGCGCCGGCGGCGGCGATGCGGCCGGCGATGCCCGCGATGGCGGCCGGCTGGAGCGTCGTGCCCAGCACGCTGACCGACAGGCGGCCGCGGCGGCGCTGCTCCTTGGCCTGGGACCCGGTGGAGAGCTCCACCTCCATGCCGAGGTCTTCGGCGATCCGCTCGATCGCGGTCCACATGGCCCCGAGGGTGGTGCCGGTGCCGGTGGAGGGGCCGCCGGCGTAGGCGACGAGAACGCCGAGCGTGAGCCGGCCTCGGATGACGACCTGTTCGATGTCCGCGACCGTCACCGGAAACCGCGACAAGACGGAGAAAAGGCGTGAGGTGACGCCCGGGCGATCAGGGCCGGTCAGGGTGATCAGGAGGGTGCGCTGGTCCACATCCGCCCACGGTACTGCGCCCGGTCCGGTGCTCGTGAAGCAGGTTGGGCATTCGGACTCGGACGCAGCCGGAAATGGACTAGCGGACGATCTTCGTCTTGGCCGTCTTCGCGTAGCCGCGCACCGGAAAACCGAGCCGGTCCAGCTCTTCCTTGCTCATGTTCTCGGCGCCCTGGTCGACGTCGTAGGTGATAATCCCGAGCGTCGCCTTCTGGACGCCCTTGGCCTTCTTCGAGAGCTTCGTCTCGAAGATCATGGTGACGGAGTCGCCCTTCTCCATGACCTGGTTCGCGAAGCAGTAGAAGGCGCGGCCCTCAAGGAAGCACTCGGTGTCGGCAATGCTGGTGCGGAAACGGATCCGCTTCAGGTCGACGCCCTTGGGGAACTCGCCGCCGAGGAACCAGCGGTCCGCGTAGTAGGGACCGGTGTTGATGGCGGAGATCGTGTAGTTGAGCCTGCCGCCGGCCTTGGCCGTCTTGGGCGCCTTCAGCGTGACCTTGAACACGGAGAACGGGTCGTCCATGACGGCCGCGCTCTTGGCCGCGGTGGCGGTCGTGGCAGTGGTGGCGGAAGCGGGAACAGCCGGGAGCAGCAGGGCGCCCGCGAGCAAAGCAAGCGATGCGGCCTTAGGTAGAGAGTTGCGCATTGAAACGTCTCCGGAACGAAGGGGCACGGGGACGCGACAGACTAAGCCCCCGTTAAATGTCGGCTGTTCCTATCACGAATCTAAAATCTAAGTAAAGCTTATTTCTGCAGAATCAGGTGTCCATCACCGAACTCGTGCCACAGGTATCCGTTGCGTAGCGCTTCCTCGTACGCGCGGGCCAGCGCCGGCTCGCCCGCGATCGCGGTCAGCATGAGCAGGTGGCTCGACCGCGGCTCGTGCAGACCGGTGATCAGGCCCGTGACGGCCCGTACGCCCCGCTCAGGCGTGACGATGTGCCCGGTCCAGCCCGCGGACGCGGTGACCTGCCCGTTCGCCCCCACGGCCGTCTCAAGGGCCCGTACGACGGTCGTGCCCGCCGCCACCACCCGGCCCCCGTTCTCCCTGGCCAGGTTGACCAGCCGCGCCGTGGCCGCCGGCACCTCGTACCGCTCAGCGTAGGGCGGCTCGTCCTTCTCCGGTGAGGCCACCCCGGTGTGCAGGGTGATCGGTGCGATCCCGATCCCGCGCGCCACCAGCGCCGTCACCAGGGCGGCGGTGAACGGCCGGGCCGCGCTCGGCATCTCCGCGCTGCCCGGCACCGTCGCGAACACCGTCTGGTACGCCTCGATCGGCCAGTCCCGCTCCACGTACGCGTACCGGATCGGCGCCCCGTGCGCCCGCAGGTACGCCTCCACGTCCCGGTCGAGCACCGCCCGCCACAGCCGCGGCGTCTCGCGCTCGATCAGCCGCAGCGTGGCCCGCCCCGGCATCGGCAGCCACTCGCCGGGCTCGCCCCCGCCATAGGGCTCCGACGCCTTCGCGGTACGGCGGCGCAGCTCGACCAGCCACGTGCCGTCCTGCCTGGCGGTGGAGAAGTGCACGGCGAGCCGGTCGAGCCGGACGGCCGCGGGCAGGGTCGCCGAGTTGTTGACCACGATCAGGTCTCCGGGGTCGAGCAACGCCGGCAGGTCGCTGAAGTGGTGATGGCCGGGATCGAGGTCGCCGCGCGAGACCATCAGGCGTACCGCGTCCCGCGCCATGCCCCTGGCCTCGGGCGGCTCGTGGGCCGACAGGCCGGGAGGGAGCGAGAAGTCCAGGGCCGCGGTCATTGGAGGCTCACCCTGCCGCTGGCCGGGCGGGAGCCGATCAGGTCGTGCAGGGCCGCGGCCACCTTGGCCGGGTCGGAGGCGGCCCCGGCCTCCTCGGCGCCCACGGCGTCGGCGAGCATGCGGGTGTTCATCTCACCGGGGTCGACCCACCAGACGCGCAGGCCGGGCTCCTCGGCGGACAGCACGTTGGAGAGCTGCTCGAGCGCCGCCTTGGTGGCGCCGTAGCCGCCCCAGCCCTCGTAGGCGCCGGTGGCGGCGTCCGAGGTGATGTTCACGACGGCCCCGCCCGCCGCGCGCAGCGCGGGCAGCGTGGCCTGGACGAGGGCGAGGGGAGCGGTCACGTTCGTCTCCAGCAGCACCCTGAACGCCTCGAGCGGGTAGCCCGCCAGCGGCGGCAGCGGGGTCACGCCCAGGTCGCTGGCATTGTTGACCAGCAGGTCCAGCTCGGGCGCCGCTCTGGCGAGCCGCTCGACGTGCCCGGGGTCCGTCACGTCGCCGGGGATCGCGGTGGCGCCCAGCTCGGCGGCGACCCGCTCCAAGTCGGCCGCGCCGCGGGCGGTGAGGACGAGATTCCAGCCCGCGGCCGCCAGGGACCTCGCCAGGGCGAGGCCGAGTCCGCGGGATGCACCGGTGATGATGGCTGTGTTCGTCATGGTCTCGACGTTAGGAACGCGGCCCGCCGCGTACATCGGGCTGAGGGCCCGCCCAGGTCTGGGCACATCGTCCTAGGACCAGGCCTGGTTAGAGTGGGGCCGTGACCACCGACCGAGACGAGATCCTGCAGGCGGTGAGCTCCGCGGTGCTCGCGGTCACCCGCCACCTGTCGGTCCGCGAGGTGCTGCAGGTCATCGTACGCTCCGCGCAGCGGCTGCTCGACGCCCGCTACGCCGCGCTCGGCGTGCCCGACGAGGACGGCTCGTTCGCCGAGTTCGTCGCCGAGGGGCTCACCGACAAGCAGTGGGACGCGATCGGGCCGCTGCCCAGGCAGCACGGCATGCTCGGCGCGATGTTGCACGACGGCGCCCCGGCCAGGCTGCCCGATCTGCGCAAGGATCCCCGGTTCGAGTGGTGGCCGAAGGCGCATCCGGTCATGAAGGACTTCCTCGGTGTGCCCATCCGCGACGGCGAGCAGGTGCTGGGCATCATCTTCCTGGCCAACAAGCGCATGCCGGGCGGGTTCACGCAGGAAGACCAGGAGTTGCTCACGCTCTTCGCCGCGCACGCCGCGATCGCGCTGACCAACGCCCGGCTCTACGAGCGTGGCCGGGAGCTGGCCATGCTGGAGGAGCGCAACCGGATGGCCAGGGAGCTGCACGACGCGGTCACGCAGAAGCTGTTCTCGCTCCGGCTCAGCGCGCAGGCCGCGGGCGCCATGCTCGACAAGGCCCCCGACAAGGCGGCCGCCGAGATCGAGCGCGTCCAGCGGCTGGCCGGCGAGGCCCTGTCGGAGCTGCGGGCGGTGATCGTCGAGCTGCGCCCGGCCGAGCTCGACCGGCACGGGCTGTCCGAGACCCTGCGCAAGCACGTGCGCATGCTGGACCGGCTGCACCCGTCCCTGGTGACGTTCGAGTGCGGCGAGCTGCCGTCGCTGGACCCGTCGGTCGAGGTGGCGGTGCTGAGGGTGGCCCAGGAGGCGCTGCACAACGCGCTCAGGCATTCGGGGGCCGGGCAGGTCTTCGTGCGCCTGGCCTTCGAGGACGGCAAGCTGGCGCTGACCGTGCGCGACGACGGGAACGGGTTCGAGCCGGCGGATTCGCGCGGCCTCGGCCTGGTGTCGATGCGTGACAGGGCCGAGTCGGTCGGCGGCGTCATGACCGTCGAATCGGCCGGCGGCAGAGGGACCACAGTGCGCGTGGAGGTGGGCGTGTGATCCGGGTGCTGATCGCCGACGATCATCCGGTGGTGCGGCAGGGGCTGCGGACGTTCCTCGATTTGCAGGACGACATCACGGTCGTCGGTGAGGCGGCCGACGGGGCGCAGGCCGTCGAACTGGTCGCGGAGCTGTCGCCCGACGTGCTGCTGCTGGACCTGAAGATGCCGGTGCTCGACGGGCTCGGCGCGCTCGAACGCCTGACCGGCTCACCGACCAGGGTGGTCGTGCTGACCTCGGTGAGCGACCGGTCCGACGTGGGCCCGGCGATGCGGGCGGGCGCGTCGGGGTTCCTCTACAAGGACGTCGACCCGCCGGCGCTGGTGCAGGCGGTCCGCGCCGTGCACGGTGGTCAGGTGCTGCTGGCCGCCGAGGCGGCGGAGGCCATGCTGGCCGCACCGGCCGGCAGGTCCGTCCCGGGGCCGGCGCCGCTGACCGAGCGCGAACGCGAGGTGCTCGCGCTCATCGCGGCCGGCCGGTCCAACCGGGAGATCGCCAGGATCCTGGCCGTGGCGGAGAAGACGGTCAAGACCCACGTCTCCAACGTGCTGATGAAGCTGGGCGTGCAGGACCGCACCCAGGCGGCCCTCTACGCCGTGCGTCACGGGCTGGCCTGACCTCTGATCGGCTCGAAGATGGCGTGGTGGGCGGCCACGAGCGCACGGCGTACGGCGCGGTCCAGCTCGCGCAGGGCCGCCGCGCGGGCGGCGACCTGCACCGAGGTGAGGCCGCGATCGTCGGCCACGTGCAGCACGACGGCCAGCCGGGTGGCGAGGGTGGAGACGCGGTGGGCACGGGCCGGGTAGCCGGGCGCGAGCTCGCCGCCGCGGCCGACCCGGTCGGGGCGCGACTGCGCGGGCCCCTCCACGGAGGTCAGGGCGTCGGTGGCCGAGCGGATGGCGTCGGACAGCTCGCGCTCGGCCTCGGCGAGCGAGGGCAGATCATGGCGTACGGGGCCGGAGTCGTGCACGTCGAGGCGCACTCCGACATAGGACGACCCGCGCCGGTCAGGCGTGGGCACCAGCCCGAGGTTGCGGTCGCCGAGCACCACGATCGCGGCCTGGCCGACGTCGACCGCGGCCGAGTTGAACGTCGCCGGCCCGGACAGCCCCAGCGGATCGCCGGGCGCCGGGAGGGCGAGCCGGAACTCGCGCAGCCCGTCGGAGCGCAGATTTGCGAGGTATTTACGCAAGGGGACGTCGCTCGCCACGGCGGGTCCGCCGGCGGCTTCCACGTGGTCAGCCGCCTCATCGAGGCCGACGTGACCGGCGAGCCAGGCGTTGCCCCAGGCGACCAGGGAGGGACAGACAGGCGATTCAGGGCGCACCGATCCACGATATGCGCTCGCCCTGCAATAGGTTTGTCCCGAGGGTGAGTCCTAAGGAGGTTCGGGGATGGGTGGTCAGGTGCTGCGGCTCCAGGACGTCGCCGTCAGGCGCGACGGAGCGGCCCTGCTGCGCGGCATCGACTGGACGGTCAACGAGGACGAGCGCTGGGTCGTCATCGGTCCCAACGGTGCGGGCAAGACCACGTTGCTGCAGGTCGCGGCGACGTTGCTCTATCCGAGTGAGGGCGTGGTCGAAGTACTCGGGGAGCGGCTGGGGCAGGCGGACGTGTTCGACCTGCGACCGCGGATCGGCCTGGCGAGCGCCGCGCTGGCCGAGCGGATCCCGCCGGAGGAGAAGGTCATCGACCTTGTCCTGACCGCGTCCTACGCGATCATGGGCCGCTGGACCGAGGAATACGACTCCAACGACGTGACCAGAGCCGTCGAGCTGATCGACATGATGGGCGCGGCCCACCTGATCAGGCGGCGCTTCGGCACCCTGTCGGAGGGCGAGCGCAAGCGGGTGCAGATCGCCCGCGCGCTCATGCCCGACCCCGAGCTGCTCCTGCTCGACGAGCCCGCGGCCGGGCTCGACCTGGGCGGGCGGGAAGACCTCGTACGCCGCCTGTCGGTGCTGGCCGGCGACTATCGCTCGCCGACGATGGTGCTGGTGACGCATCACGTGGAAGAGGTGCCCAGCGGGTTCACGCACGGGCTGCTGCTGCGGCACGGCTCCGTGGTGGCCCAGGGGCCGCTCGAGCACGTGATGACCTCGGATCACCTGTCGCAGACGTTCGGCGTGCCGCTCTCGCTCGATCGGAGCGCGGAGGGCCGCTGGTACGCCCGCGCACACTAGATCACATTTGCGCTGATAAAAGCCGTTCAAAGCTGAAACCAAATAGGATCTCCGGAGTCGGTTTCCTCGACTCCGGAGCGCGTCATGTCCGTCGAGCAGCTCATCGTCGTTCTCGTGGTGGTCGCGGCGGTGGGCTTCGGCGTGGCCCGCACGATCCGCATCATTCCCCAGGCCACGGCGGCCATCATCGAACGGCTGGGCCGATACCACCGGACGCTGACCCCGGGGCTGAACCTGGTGGTCCCGTTCATCGACCGCGTCAAGGACATGATCGATCTGCGCGAGCAGGTGGTCTCGTTCCCGCCGCAACCGGTGATCACCTCCGACAACCTGGTGGTGTCCATCGACACCGTCATCTACTTCCAGGTCACCAATCCGAAGGCGGCCACGTACGAGATCGCGAACTTCCTGGTCGGCGTCGAGCAGCTCACGGTCACCACGCTGCGCAACGTGGTCGGCGGCATGGACCTGGAACGCACGCTGACCTCGCGCGAGGACATCAACACCGCGCTGCGCGGCGTGCTGGACGAGGCGACCAGCAAGTGGGGCATCCGCGTCAACCGGGTCGAGCTGAAGGCCATAGACCCGCCCGCCTCCATCCAGGACTCGATGGAGAAGCAGATGCGCGCCGACCGCGACAAGCGCGCCGCCGTGCTGACCGCCGAGGGGCAGCGCCAGGCCGCGATCCTGGCCGCCGAGGGTGAGAAGCAGGCGTCGGTGCTGCGGGCGCGGGGCGAGGCGGAGGCGGCCGTGCTGCGCGCCCAGGCGGAGGCCGAGGCCCAGGCCATGCGGGCCAAGGGGCAGGCGGACGCGATCGGCATGGTCTTCAAGGCCATCCACGAGGGCAAGCCGAGCCAGGAACTCCTCGCCTACCAGTACCTGCAGACCCTGCCCGAGATCGCCAAGGGCGACGCCAATAAGATCTGGATCGTCCCATCGGAGATGGGCAAGGTCCTGGAGAATCTGGGCGGCCTGTTCACACCCCCCAAGAGCCCGGACTCCTAGAAGGAGGGTTCGTGACGGGGTGGGAACTGGCCGCGCTCTGCGTGGCCGGGGTGGTGGCCGGTGCCATCAACGCGGTGGTCGGGTCGGGCTCGCTGATCACGTTCCCCACACTGGTGGCGCTCGGCGTCGATCCCGTGACGGCGAACGTCTCCAACACCGTCGGCCTCGTGCCCGGCTCCTTCACGGCCGCGTACGGCTACCGCGCCGAGCTGCGCGGCCAGCGTGATCGGCTCATCCGCCTGGGCATGGCCTCGGCGCTGGGCGCGCTGGCCGGCGGGATCCTGCTGCTGTTCCTCGACCCCGACGTGTTCGAGGTCGTGGTCGTCGCCCTGATCGCGCTGGCCTGCGTGCTGGTCGTGGCGCAGCCCAGGCTGAACGCGTGGGTGGCCGCGCGCCGCGAGGAGCCGCACCCGCACGGAGGTGCGGCCCTGTGGCTGGGCGTGCTGGCCGCGGGCGTCTACGGCGGCTATTTCGGCGCGGCCCAGGGCGTGCTGCTCATCGGGCTGATCGGCATCTTCCTCGACGACGGCCTCCAGCGCGTGAACGCCGCCAAGAACGTGCTCGCGCTGATCGTCAACGGCGTGGCGGCCGCGCTGTTCATCGTGGTCGCGGACGTCGACTGGCAGGCCGTGGCCGGGGTGGCGCTGGGCGCGATCGTGGGCGGGTTCTTCGGGGCCAGGGTGGGTCGGCGGATCCCGGCGCCGGTGCTGCGCGGGGTCATCGTATGTGTCGGGATTGCGGCAATTATCGTACTGGTGTACGGATAAGCGGTTTTGGGTATGACTCAGGTATGAAAGGTGACCGGGTGGAGATCGTCATCGACGCCGGTGATTCACCGCGTACCTACGAGATCAGGGCCACCCGCGCCGGCCGTCGCGTCGAGGTGGCCACCCGGCGGGGGCTCGTGGAGGTGAGCGAGGTCACCCGCAGCGGCACGCCGGTGCGCACGGCCAGGTTCATGTCCAGCCGCATCCTCGCCCTCGTCGAGCACCCCGCCGACGAGGTCAGCTGAAGTCGGCCGCGTGGTCGTGCGCCCACTGGCGGAACGACAGCGCGGGCCGGCCCAGTAGCTTCGCCACGGTGCCGGTGGCCCGCTCGGGGTGGTCCACGAAGCTTCCCCACGCCTCCAGCGCGCTGTCCACGAACGTGGCCTCGCCCCACGCCTCCATGAGCCGCTCACGGGCCTCGTCGAGCGGCTGCTCCTCCCAGTGCACCGCACGCCCGATCACCTCGCCGATCACCCGCACCTGCTCGGCCTGGGTCAGCTCGTCGGGGCCGCTGAGGACGTACGCGGCGCCGTTGTGCCCGCCCGAGGTGAGCACGTGCACGGCCACCGCCGCGATGTCCTTCTCGTGGATCAGCGCCCTGGAGGCCGGCCCGTACGGCCAGCGCACCACGCCCTGCCTGATCTGCCCGGCCCAGCCCAGCGTGTTGGCCGCGAAACCGCCGGGCCGCAGGAACGTCCAGCCGAGCCCGGAGCGCCGGATCAGCTCCTCGACCTCCTCGTAGTGCGACCCGCCACCGGACGTGCGCGCCGACAGATAGACCACGCGCCGCGCGTGCTTGGCGATGGTCGCGACCACCTCGCCGGCGTTGCCCGTGGAGAAGCCGGGCCAGAGCAGGAACACGCTCTCCACGTCCTCCAGCGCGGGCTCCAGCGTCTCCGGGGCCGTCAGGTCGCCGTGTACGGTCTCCACGGGCAGCCCGGCCCGCTCCGGGTCCCTGGCGAAGGCCCGCACCTCCAAGCCCGCCTCGGCGAGCTGGGAGACGACGTGCCTGCCCACATTTCCGGTCGCGCCGGTCACAAGGATTTTGCTCATGTCCCCGACGGTAGGACCTCAACCAAACTTCAGGTCAACCCCGGCCGTACCTGGATCGTGCCGTCACGCCGGATGCGGGTCTCGAACGTGGGCGCGGGAGCGGTCGCCGGGCCGTGCTTGACCGAGCCGTCGGCCAATCGGAACGTGCTGCTGTGCCACGGGCACACCACGCAGGCCTCCCCGTCCTCCATGACGAGCCGGCCCTGGTGCAGCGGGCCGGCCAGGTGGGGACACCGGTCGGCGAGCACGGTCACGGCGTCCCCCCGGCGCAGCACGAAAAGCTGGATGTAACCCAGCCGCCGCGCCACCGGCCGGCCGTCGGGCAGGTCGCGCAGCGGGCACAGGTCGTGCCAGCCCAGCGGCACCAAATGGGTGACCTGCGGGGCGTGGTTGGCCCCCGCGGCCTGGCGGTAGGCCAGGTGGCCGCCCAGATAGGCGCCGAGCCCGCCCACGCCGAGCCCGGCGTAGGACAGCACGCGGCCCGATTTCTCGCGGCCGCGGATGCGGGCCAGCAGGGAGGCGGAGAACAGGCCGAGCGCGGTCAGGTTGGCCAGCATGTGGACGAAGCCGACCCGCTGCTGCTCGCGGTGGAGCGAGGACCAGTCGGTCAGCCCGGCGGCGGCCGTGGGCAGCGCGTTCACCAGGCCGGTGGCCAGCAGCAGGCGCGCGGCCCGCGGATCGGCGCCCGCGACGTCCAGCACCGCCGTCGAGATCCAGCAGCCCAGGCTCACCGTCGCGAGCGGCGGGTGCACCGGCTCCCCGAGCGGGACGCCGTGCAACAGGTCGCGCAGGCGGCCCTGGCGCAGGCGCCGGCGTACGGCCTTGGCCAGCACCCTGACCGGTTTGTCCATGGCCTTCGACTTCTCGAGCCGATCGGCGATGGCAACCGGCCCGGCGAAACTCCGCAATTGCCGTCGTCTCGCTCTTACTGTCTCTTTCACGACAAGTCCCCTACCCCCGCCTTGCGGGGATCACTCGGACAGGTGTCCCCTGGCCACCGAGAGTTCGACCAGCTCCAGGGCGTACGCGCCCAGTGTGGGCGAGCCTTCCTCGATGATCCGTACCTTCTCCCTGACCTGTCCCGCCTTCACCTTGAACAGCGGCCACGTGCCGCCCTCGGTGTGATGGTTGGCCAAAATCGGGGCGAATCGGTCAAGAGCCTTGGCGAACTTGGCCTCCGGGGTCTTCCTGTCCTCGAACTCGTCCCACAGCTCCCGCATCTGCGCGACCTGCTCGCCGGGCAGCAGGCCGAAAATGCGGTCGGCCGCCCGGCGTTCGGCGTCGGCCTGCATGGCGACGGCCACCGAGTCGTACACGAAGGTGTCGCCGGCGTCGATCTCCACCAGGTCGTGCACCAAGAGCATGGCCACCACCCGTTGGAGGTCGGTTCCGGGTGGGGCATGCTCGCCGAGGACCATCGCCAGCGTGCCCACGTACCAAGAGTGCTCTGCGGTGTTCTCCCGCCGCGAGCCGTCGATGAGATGGTTGCGGCGGATGATCCGCTTCAACTTGTCGATCTCGATGGCGAAGGCGATCTGGGCGTTCAGGCGGTCCTCTTCTGGCGCGATAGTCACGCGCGACACCCTAATGTGCGGTGATCACCCCGGTTGGTGAAATCGTGACCGGAACTCCGTTGAACACTGCGTTACCACTTGGGATATCGACGGCTGATTCGTCGGTGAGGGTGTTGACACTGACGCCCGCGTGCTCGGCCGCCACGCTCTGGGTGCTCCCGGCGTGCCCCCAACCGTGGGGCAGGCTGACCACGCCCGGCATGATCGTGTCGGTGGGTTCGAGCGGCACCGTGACCTGGCCCTTCGCCGATCGGACCACGGCCTGGCCGTCCAGGCCGAGCCTGGCCACGTCGGCCGGGTTGATCTGGAGCGTGCAGGTGTTGCTGCCGCCGACCAGCGGGCCCACGTTGTGCAGCCAGCTGTTGTTGGAGCGCAGGTGGCGCCGCCCGATCAGGACGATCTCCGGCGGCTCCTCCTCCAGCCTGCCCCGCAGACGCTCGACGTCCTCGATGAGCTGCGGGGGAGCCAGCTCGATCACCCCTGAGGCCGTCTTGAGCACCTCGTGCAGCCGGGGCTCCAGCGGGCCCAGGTCCAGGCCGTGCGGGTTGTCGAGCAGCTTGCGCAGCGACAGGTCGCCCTTGCCGGCCCACTCGCCGTACGGGCCGAGCCTGAGCATGAGGTCGAGCCGCCGTTCGCCGCCCGTCTCACCCTCCAGCAGGTCCCGCAGCTCCGCCACGTCCCGCCCCTCGATGCCGGAGCCGGGCGTCTCCGCGGCCTTACGCAGCATCTCGTCGATGACGAACGCGTCCAGGTCCCCTTCCAGCCCCGAAGCGATCATGGCCAGCCTGGCGAGGATCTGGGCCTCCGAGGGCTGCCCGTCCAGCGGCAGCAGCGGCGGCGAGTAGCGCGTGTAGTTGCGCACCGCGAACCCGAGCAGCGCGAAGTCGTAGTGCCCCGACTGCAGCACGCGGGGCGGGGGCAGGATGACGTGCGCGTGCTTGGTGGTCTCGTTCAGGTACGGGTCCACGCTGACCATGAAGTCGAGCCGCTCGAAGGCCGCGTCCAGCCGGTCCCCGTGGGGCGCCGACAGCACGGGGTTGCCCGCGACCGTCAGCAGCACCGTGACCTGGCCCTCGCCGGGCGTCTCGATCTCGTCGGCCAGCGTGGCCACCGGCAGCTCCCCGTTCGCCTCCGGCAGCCCCCTGACTCGGCTCTTCCACCGCCCCACCTGGTACGGCCGTCGGCGCGCGCCGAACTCCGTGGCGGGCTTGGGGAACATGGCGCCGCCCGGCCGGTCGAGGTTGCCGGTCAGCACGTTGAGGACGTCCACCAGCCACTGCGCCAGCGTGCCGAACTCGGTCGTGCAGGTGCCGATCCGGGCGTAGACGGCCGCCGTACGCGCCGCCGCCAGCTCCCTGGCCATCCGTACGATCACCGCGGTCGGCACCCCGGTACGCCGGGCGACGACCTCGGGCGGGAAGTGCTTGGCCGCCTCGCGCACCTGGTCGAGCCCGTTCACCTGGTGCGCGGGCGCGGCCAGGTCCTCGGCGAACAGCGTGTGCATGATGCCGAACAGCAGGTACGCGTCCGTCCCCGGCCGGACGAACACGTGCTCGTCGGCCAGCGCGGCGGTGCGCGTGCGGCGCGGATCCACCACGACGAGCCGCCCGCCGCGCGCCCGCAGGGCCTTCAGCCGGCCGGGGAAGTCGGGCGCGGTGCACAGGGACCCGTTGGACTCCAGCGGGTTGGCCCCCAGCATCAGCAGGTAGTCGGTCCTGTCCAGGTCGGGCACCGCGATGGCCAGCGGATGGCCGAACATGAGCCCGCTGGCCACGTGCTTGGGCATCTGGTCGGCGGTGCTGGCGGAGAAGACGTTGCGGGTGCCGAGCGCCTTGATGAGCGGCGCGCCGTACAGGGCGCCGGCCATGCTGTGGGCGTTCGGGTTGCCCAGGTAGATCGCGACGGAGCGGCGGTCGGCGACCCGGTCGAGCCCCGCCTTGACGGCGGCGAACGCCTCGTCCCAGCCGACCTCGCGCCACAGGTCGCCCTCCCTGATCAGCGGCTTGCGCAGGCGGTCGGGGTCCTCGTCGAGCCGGCCGAGACTGGCTCCCTTCGGGCAGATGAACCCCTTGCTGAACGGGTCGTCCTTGTCGCCTCGGACGCTGGTCACGTGCCCGCCCTCGTCGAGGGTGAGGGTCAGGCCGCAGACGGCCTCGCAAAGGGGACAGGTCCGGTGCACGGTCGACGTCATCACGACTCCTGAGTTCGCCAGCTGAACTCATCTTGGCTCGTACCGGACGCATGGGGAAGCCCCGGAGCCCCCGCGGTCTCCGGGGCTTGCACCCTAGGGAATTTCCCGGATTCCCTAGGTCCTGGTGAGAGCCGTCAGCCCACCTGCTGCAGCACGACCTCGGTGCGCAGATCAGGCGGCTCCTCGAGGTCGGGTCTGAGCGAGAGCCAGGCTCGGCGCCCGTACAGCCGGTCGAGGCCGGGCGAGGTCGTCCCCGGCGTCTCGTCGCGCCTGACGATCTCGACGATGACGAACTGGGCGCGCCGGCGGTGGCGGTAGACGTTCGCGCTGCGCGCCCAGCAGGCCGCGGCGATCTCCTCGCTGTAGGCCTCGAACTCCTCGGCGCAGATGCCCGCCCTGGTCAGGATCAGCGCCTTCTCCCCGGTGGACGTCGGCGTGATCCAGAGCACGAGCGGGATCCGGCCGGCCCTGGTGTGCATGGTGGTCTCCAGGCAGACCCGCTGCAGGCGGTGCCTGGACACCACGCACCAGAAGTGGGCGGTGATCCAGTTGCGGCCCGTCCTGGTGGCGGCCGGCACCGAGATCGCGCTGGTCAGCAGGATGAAGGGCACCCACCTGCCCTCCTGGGTCGCGCCCAGGAGGGTCAGCGTGAACAGGGCCAGCCCGGAGAGCAGCAGCAGCTCCGTACGGATCCGCCAGAGTCGGACCAGCACCCCGCCGCCGCGGGGAGCCGGGAGGTCCTCGTAGGCCGGGTAGATCTGGTTGCGTGGATTCCTCGACATGTCAGGACACCTCCTCGATCACCCGGTGTGGCAGCTTGAGCTGGTCGAAGCGTGGGTCGCGGTAGCAGCGGGAGCCGAAGCCCGTCCTGCTCACAGTCCACCCGATGCGGTGTGCGAATTCGTCGGGCTCCATGCAGATTTCGCGATCGGCCAACGCGATGAGTTCCCGGATCCGGGACTTGATTCGGCTGAGTCCCTTGGTACCTTGTGAGTACATAGAAGACCCCTTTCGCGGCATTTTAGAGGTGGCTTCTTGGCCGGTCCGACGGCTGATGACCGGTCCCGCCGCAGGGTGGCAGCCCATTTGCGGCGACCTGGTGGTCAGCCTCGGTCCGGCATTTCGCGCGCTCGAATGAGCGGAATCTCGCTGAGTGGTTCAGGCGTTTACGCGGTCCTTCCGGCAAGCGGCCTCCCTGGGACGGATTCTCATTTCCGGGACGGCGACGTTGCCGGTGAGACGGCCCTTGAGCGGGC
This sequence comes from Nonomuraea sp. NPDC050643, assembly GCF_040654715.1. Classification (NCBI taxonomy): domain Bacteria; kingdom Bacillati; phylum Actinomycetota; class Actinomycetes; order Streptosporangiales; family Streptosporangiaceae; genus Nonomuraea; species Nonomuraea sp. NPDC050643. Next base: position 58,774 of record NZ_JBFAIM010000012.1, read on the forward strand.
GCGCGATCGTGACGGGAAGGCTCGATGCGTACGGCCGTGGTGTCATGTCCGGCCTCCTCAACTCTCGAGAACCCTCCTGCTCCTGATCGTCCCCCGCGTGGGTCGACCCTGCAATACCTCCAGCAAGGGAAGATTTAACTTTCTTCGCGACTTGCTGCTCAGCTTGCCCTGCAACTTGCACGAGAAGTGTCGAGGGTCCACGGCCAGGGGAGCGAGGAGAAAACCAGACCCGGCCTCGACGGCTTCGTAGAGCGTGTCTTGCCCCTACGCTCTACCCGTGAAAGCCTTCTGGCAAGGGCATGCGGCACTACACGTGCAACTTGCAGTGTAAGATTGGGCGAACGGCCCACGAAGCCGGGCCCCAAACGGTCCCTTCCGGCTACACCTTCATTCCCGAGAAGGAGAGTGGACGGTGCCAACGCAGCAGGGCAGTCCAACAGTACGTCGGCTCCGGCTGGGGCAGGAGTTGCGCTTCCTGCGTGAGCGCAAGAAGCTCACGGGGGCCAAGGCGGCCAAAGAGCTCGGCTGGTCCCCCAGCAAGGTCAGCCGCATCGAGGCGGCCAAGACCATGCCCAGCGGCGACGACATCAAGGCCATGGCCAAGCTCTACCGCGTCGACGGAGACAAAATTGACGAGCTCTTCGGCCTGTTGCGGGATGCGGAGCAGCGTGGGTGGTGGGAGGATTACGAAGACTCTCTGCCGGAGGAATACACAAGATTCCTCGGGCTCGAAGCCGAGGCGACATTCCAGCGCAACTGGGAACCCCAGGTGGTGCCTGGCCTGCTGCAGACCGTGGACTACGCCAGGGAAGTGATCCTGGCCACGCGGGGCATCGCGCGCATCACGCACAGCGGTGTCAGGAGCCGGGTCGAGGCTCGGCTCGACAGACAGCAGCGCGTGCTGCACAAGACGGATCCCTGCGCTTACACCGTGGTGCTCGACGAGTCGGCGCTCATGCGCCGCTTCGGTGAGCCGTCGGTGATGCGCGAGCAGATGGAGCATCTGCTGGAGATCTCGATGTTGCCGTACGTGAGTGTCCAAGTTCTCACCCTAGACTCACTTCATCCGGTTAACACCGGTGCGTTTATTCACCTGAAGTTTTCCGCCTTTGATGATGTTGTGTACCTAGAGCACCTGTATACTGCTCACTTCGTCGAAGATCTCGAACGAGTGGCTGGATACGAAACGGCTTTTGACCATATTCGGTCAGAAGCGTTGGACGAGGACGAGTCGCGTGTCCTTATCCAGCGGAAAGCCATGTTGTGGCGACGTTAGCGACAAAACCTCAGAAAGGGGCAATGGTGCCCCTTTACGCATTTGGGGAGAAAATGTACAACCACACTAATGCGGCCGCCTGGCGGAAGAGCACCTTCTGCAACGGTGCGTCGACGTGCGTCGAGGTTGCCCCCCTGGCCGACGGCAATGTCGCGCTGAGGGACAGCAAGGAACAGGACGGACCCGTCCTGGTCTTCACCCCGGCGGAGTGGGCGGCGTTCACGGCCGGTGTCCGTGGCGGCGAGTTCGATCTGGCCGCTCTCGTAGCCAGCGCATAAAGAACGGCCCTGGCGTGTTGATGGCACAACCTACAGGGCCGTTCGGGATGGAGGCGTCGCAAGCGACCTCCGCGAGTTTCCAGCTCTGGCGCAAGATCGAGCATAGAAGACCCGCATATCATGGCACACTCACCACCGTCTTGATCAAGCTCCGGCACGGCCCTTTTTCCGGCCGGACGACCCCCAGGTGATCCCGCCGCCGCAGCGGTAGCAAGCGCGGCAGGAGGACTCCGGCCTGGGCATCCTGCGACTTTCGATAATGCAGATTTTCCACCCGCTGCCGTATGAGCGGGAAATGATGAAAGCGCTCCGCCGGTTCGGCGGAAAATACTCGTGAGAACGGCCCGCGCCCCGGCAGGGACGCGGGCCGTTCCGTCGTCGCGGGTGGCTCAGGACAGGCCCAGGCCCTGGGCGACGCGGGAGCCGAGATCCTTGTGGATGTTGGTCCAGTATTCGACGACGCGCTTCCTCATGTCGTCCGTGACCTCGGGGGCCGAGGCGTGGCCGACGATGTTGCCCACCATGTTGGCGCGGTCGCCGTCGGAGAGCACGTTCTCCCAGAAGGCGCGCGGCTGCGCGTAGTCGTCGTCCTCGGCGTGCCTGCGGTACGCCGAGCGGAGGACCTCGCCGGTGACGTGGTAGTGCTCGCCCTCGTACACCGACGGGTCGGCGACGGGGCCGCCTGCGGTGTTGGGGGCGTACACCGGGTCCTGGGGGTTGCTGAAGGTCATCGGGCCGTCGAAGTTGTAGGAGTTGACCGGGTTGCGCGGCTGGTTGATCGGGAGTTGCAGGTAGTTGGGGCCGATGCGGTAGCGGTGCGCGTCCGGGTAGGAGAACAGCCGGCCCTGGAGCATCTTGTCGGGGGAGGCGCCGATGCCCGGCACCAGGTTCGACGGCTCGAAGCCCGACTGCTCGACCTCGGCGAAGTAGTTCGCCGGGTTCCTGTTGAGGGTGAACCTGCCGATCGTGATCTCGGGGTAGTCGCTGTGCGGCCACACCTTGGTCAGGTCGAACGGGTTGAACCGGTAGTCGGCGGCGTCCTCGAACGGCATGATCTGCACGTTGACCGTCCATGACGGGTGGTCGCCCCTGGCGATGGCCGTGTGCAGGTCGCGGGTGTGGTGGTCGGGGTCCACGAGCAGTGCGGCGGCCTCGTCGGCCGTGTAGTTCCTGATGCCCTGCTCGGTCTTGAAGTGGTATTTGATCCAGAACTTCTCGCCGGCCGCGTTGTACCAGAGGAACGTGTGGGAGCCGAAGCCGTGCATGTGCCGCCACGAGGCGGGGATGCCGCGGTCGGTCATCAGGAACGAGACCTGGTGCGCCGACTCCGGCGACAGCGTCCAGAAGTCCCACTGCATGTTGTTGTCACGCAGGTGGTTGTCGGCGCGGCGCTTCTGGCTGTGGATGAAGTCGGAGAACTTCTGCGGGTCGCGGATGAAGAAGATCGGCGTGTTGTTGCCGACAATGTCGTAGTTGCCGTCTTCGGTGTAGAACTTGATCGCGAAACCGCGCGGGTCGCGAGCGGTGTCGGCGCTGCCCAGCTCGCCGGCGACGGTCGAGAAGCGCAGGAAGAGCGGTGTCTCCTTGCCCTTCTGGAACAGCTTCGCCTTGGTGAACTGGCTGACGTCCTCCGTGATCCGCAGGATGCCGTGGGCGCCGGCGCCCTTGGCGTGCACCACCCGCTCAGGGACGCGCTCCCGGTTGAAGTGCGCCATCTTCTGGATCAGGTAGTGGTCCTCCAGGAGCAGGGGGCCGTTCGGGCCGACGGACAGCGAGTGCTCGTCGCTCGGGGCGGGGATGCCCGCGTCGTCCGTGGTGATGGGCCTGGTCGTCATCGCGTCTATCCTCCGAATGATCATCTTTGGCAGCTCGGGCAGACGTCCCAGTACGTGACGCCGGCTTCGTCCACGCCATGACCGGCCGCGTCGGCGGGCTCGAGGCAGGGCTCGGCCGCGCAGCCGACGTCGGTCACGGTCCCGCACCGCCCGCAGAGCAGGTGCAGTGCGTTGTGGACGGCCTGGAGGGGCGTCTGTCCCACGCGTTCGCGTACGCCGCAGTCGTCGTCCCTCATACCTCCCAACGTATGCGCTAAACCTGAATCATTCAAGTAAAGGAATTATGCAACTCTAGGCGGCGACCGGTACGCGCCGCCGTACGAGGAAGAGACTGCTCAGGCCCGCGACCACGGCCAGGGCGGCCATGGCGACGGCGGAGACCATCGAGGCCGACGCGCCGCCGGAGCCCTGGCTCAGGGTGATGAACAGCGTGCCCACCGTGGAGACGCCGATGACCTGGCCGAGCTGCATCACGGTGAGCAGCGCGCCGCTGGCGTCGGCCGCGTACGCGCCGTCCACCTGCTCGGTCGCCATGTTGGTCACCGCGACCTGAACGCCGAGACCGGCACCGACCAGGGCGCTCATGACGGCGTACAGGGGACCGCCGCCGGCGGCCAGGCCCAGCCCGAGGTAGGCCGGCGCGGCCACCACGTAGCCGAACGGCACGAGCGGACGCTGCAGGCGCAGGGGCAGGCGCGGCCAGACGAGCCCGACCAGGCCGAAGGCCAGCGCGCAGGGCACCAGCATCATGCCGGAGGCCAGCGGCGTCAGGTGCAGGTCGCCCTGCAGGTGCAGGGCGGAGGTGAACAGGAACGCGCCCCAGGTCGCCGGGCCGAACAGCAGGATCGCCAGTCCGGGCCGCATGCCGGGCGCGCGCAGCACGCTCGCGTCCACGAGGGGACGCCCGCCGCGCGCGGTCACCCACCGCTCGACGCGCACGAACGTGACGAACATCACCACGCTCAGCCCCATCGAGATCCAGCCCCACACCGGCCAGCCGAGGTCGCGGCCGAGCACCAGCGGCACCACGAACAGCAGCACGGCCGCCGACAGGCTCGCCAGGCCCCACGGGTCGAGCCCGGTGCCGTGCCCGCCCTGGTCGGCGGGCAGCACCCGCATGCCCGCCACGAGCAGCAGCGCCCCGATCGGGACCAGCAGCAGGAACACCACGCGCCAGCCCAGGCCGAGCCCCAGCAGGATGCCGCCGAGCGCCTGGCCGACCACGATGCCACCGCTGATCACCAGCGACCACAGGCCGATCGCCCGGCCCCGGGCCGCGCCCTGGTAGTTGCGCTGGATCAAGGTGAGCACCTGCGGCATCATCAACGCGGCCCCGGCGCCCTGCAGCAGCCGGGAGCCCACCAGCCAGCCCGTCGAGGGCGCGAGGCCCGCGGCCAGCGTGGTGAGGGTGAAGACGGCCAGGCCGCCCAGAAACGCGTTGCGATAGCCGAACAGGTCACCGACCCTGGCTCCAGTGATCAACAGGACGGCGTAGACAATGGTGTAACCGGCGACGATCATCTGCAGCCCGGCCCCCGACGAGCGCAGGTCCGCCTCGATGGTGGGGGTCGCCACGTTCACGATGTTGACGTTCAGGATGGCCAGGAACTGTCCCACGAGGATGATCGCCAGGAGCAGGCCGCTGGCCTTGGAGGCCTCCTGTGGTTTTGTGTCCACGGAAGGGGAGATGACGGCAGTTTGCGACATGCTGCCGAGTCTGCCGCGAACCTGGTACCAGTAACGAGAGCCCATTTATACTGGTATTGGCGGTAACTGGTTAACGACCGCTGTTTCGCCCCATAGTGGAGAGATGAGCGTGACAGAGCTGAGGCGTACCGATCTGTCGGCGTTCCTGCGTACGCGTCGTGAGCGGATCACGCCGGAGATGGTCGATCTCGCGCCGGGGCCGCGCAGGAGGACACCAGGGCTGCGCCGCGAGGAGGTGGCCCAGCTCGCCGGGGTGGGCGTGACCTGGTACACGTGGCTGGAGCAGGGGCGGCCCATCAACGCCAGCGCCCAGGTGCTCGACGCGATCGCGCGTACGCTGCGGCTCGACAGCGCGGAGCGGCACCACCTCTACCGGCTGGCGGGGCAGGCCGACGATCCGATCCCGGTGGACTCGGGGCAGGTCACGCCCGAGATGCGGGAGATACTCGGTCGGCTCGGCGACATGCCCGCCTGCGTGTCCAACAGCCGGTGCGACGTCCTGGCCTGGAACGCCGCCTACGCGGAGCTGTTCCCCGAGCTGGTCGGCGCGCCCGAGGGGGAGCGCAACTCGCTTTGGCACACCTGCCTCAGCCTCTCCCCCCGGACGCTGCTGCTCGACCGCGATCACGAGCTGGCGCGGGCCGTCGCCGTCTTCAGGGGCGCCTACACGCGGCACGCGGACGATCCGTGCTGGCAGGACTTCGTGCGCCGGCTCAGCTCGGAGAGCGCCGAGTTCGCACGGCTGTGGGCCAGGCAGGACGTGGCGGAGCCGGGGCCGCGGGTGAAGGCGTTCCAGCACGTGGAGGCGGGGGTGCTGCACTTCAGCACGACCAGCCTCACGGCCGTGCCGGAGCTGCGGCTGATCGTCTACACGCCGATGGACGACGAGACCCGCCGAGCCATGTCCATTTTGGTGGGCGCTGGGGGTGCTGCGCGGTAATCAGCCCTGCATGGCATGCTCGATCCCTGAAAGACAGGATTCGAGCGGAAGTGGCGGCAGATGAGATTCCCCCGTGCCCTCCCGATGTTCGCTGTCGTCGTATCGCTGGCCGCGTGCGCGGCGACGCCCGAGAGGGAGCCGCTGAGCAAGCAGGTGGAGCAGCGGGCGGCCGACCCGTCCGAGGAACCGGCGGAGGAGCAGACGCCGGAGCGTGAGCCGTACACGATCGCGTTCGGCGGAGACGTGCACTTCGAGGGGATCCTGCGCGGCCGGCTGGCCGACCCGCGCACGGCGCTCGGGCCGATCGCGAACGTGCTGCGCAAGGCCGACTTATCAATGATCAACCTGGAGACGGCCATCACCACGGGTGGGACGCCGGCGCCGGGCAAGCAGTTCACGTTCAGGGCGCCGGCGAGCGCGCTCACCGCGCTCAAGGCCGCCGGGGTGGACGTGGCGTCCATGGCGAACAACCACGGCATGGACTACATGGACACCGGGCTGGCCGACTCGCTGGCGGCGGTCAAGCGCAGCAAGTTCCCCGTGGTGGGGATCGGGAAGAACGCCACGGAGGCGTACCGGCCGTGGCGCAAGACCGTGAACGGCAACCGGGTGGCGATCATCGGGGCCACGCAGGTGATGGACGCGGAGTTCATCCAGGCGTGGACGGCCACCTCCGCCAAGGGCGGGCTGGCCTCGGCCAAGAACGAGCCCGCCCTGCTCAAGGCCGTACGCCAGGCGCGCAAGAACTCCGACACCGTCATCGTCCACCTGCACTGGGGCACCGAGCTGCAGAAGTGCCCCAACGAGGCCCAGCTCTCGCTGGCTCCCAAGCTGGTCAAGGCGGGGGCCGACGTCGTGGTCGGCGGGCACGCGCACATCCTGCTCGGCTCCGGCTACCTCGACGACGCCTACGTCAGCTACGGCATGGGGAACTTCGTCTTCTACAACTCCAACCCGGCCACCACCGGCAGGACCGGCGTGCTGACGCTGACCATCGACGGGCGGAAGATTTTGAAGGACTCCTGGACTCCGGCCACCATCCAGGGGGGTATCCCGATACCGATGACGGGGTCGGCCAAGACCAGGGCCGTGGCGGACTGGAAGGCCCTGCGGGGCTGCTCGGGGCTGGCCGCACGACCCTGATCGATCTATTCTGCTGGACAGTTCGTCCAATAGGAGGTCGCCATGCGGTGGGTCGAGTCCGGTGACGTGCGGCTGGCGGTCTTCGAGGAGGGTGCTCCCGCCCACCCGACCGTGCTGCTCCTGCACGGGTATCCCGACACGCATCGCGTCTGGGACGAGGTGGCCGCGCTCCTGCGCGACCGCTTCCACGTGGTGCGCTACGACGTACGCGGTGCGGGGTGCTCCACGGCCCCCCGCGACCCGCGCGACTACGGCTTCGACCGTCTGGTCGCCGACCTCGACGCGGTGATCGAGGCCGTCGGGGCGGACCGGGTCCACCTCGTCGGGCACGACTGGGGTTCGCTGCAGGGCTGGGAGGCGCTCGGGCTGGAGCGGGTGGCGTCGTTCACCAGCCTGGGCGGGCCGGGGCTGCGGCAGGTGGAACACTTCATGCGCCACGCGCGCCGGCGCGACGTGGCGGCCCAGCGGATCACCTCCTGGTACATCGGCGCGTTCCGGCTCCCGGTGGTGCCGGAGCTGGCGTGGCGCTCGGTCATGCCGTGGCTGATCAAGCGCACGCTGCGGCTGAGGGAGGGGATCGCGCCGCGCCCCGGGCATCCGGCCGAGACGCTGGCCCAGGACGGTCGCAACGGGCTCTGGCTCTACCGGCGCAACATGCCGGCCGGTGACCGCGATCCGAGCCTTCCCGACATTCCCGTGCAGCTCATCGAGGCCACGCGGGACGCCTACGTGACGCCGGCGCTGCTGGACGCCGTCGGGCAGTGGGCGCCCAGGCTCTGGCGCAGGAAGATCGCGGCCGGCCACTGGGCCCATCGCAGCCGTCCCGGGATCGTCGCCGGGATGGTCGCCGAGTTCGTGGAGCACGTGGAGGGCGCCGCGCCCGCCGCCGGGCTGCGCCGGGCACGTGAACGGACCGGCGGGGCGTTCGGCGGCCGGCTGGCGGTGGTCACCGGGGCGGGGTCCGGGATCGGGCTGGCGACCGCGCGGGCGTTCGCGGCCCATGGGGCCGAAGTGGTGTGCGCGGATATCGATGCGGAAGCGGCGCGACGGGCCGCGGACGCGATTGGCAAAGATCTCGGGGGTACGGCTTACGCGGTGCAGGTCGATGTCGCGAATATCGATCAGATGGAGGATTTTTCGCGAAAAATCATCACGGAATATGGTGTGCCGGACATTGTGGTGAACAATGCCGGGATCGCGGTGGCCGGATCATTCCTCGACCACACCGTCGACGACTGGCACAGGACCATCGACGTCAACCTGTGGGGCGTCGTCCATGGATGCCGCCTGTTCGCCGCCGCCATGGTCGAACGCGGCCAGGGCGGCCACATCGTCAACGTCGCGTCCCTGGCCGCGTTCGCGCCGTCGCGGGTGCTACCCGCGTACTCAGCCTCGAAGGCGGCCGTGAAGATGCTCAGCGACTGTCTCAGGGCCGAGCTGGCGGGTCAGGGGATCGGGGTCAGCGCCATCTGCCCCGGTTTCGTGTCGACGGGCATCGCGCGCAACGCCACGTACACGGACGCCGGGATGCGGCAGGAGGCCGTGCGGGGGCTGGCGCGGCGCGGCTATCCGCCCGAGCGCGTGGCCGCCCACATTCTGCGGGCCGTGCACCGAAATCAGGCGGTCGTACCGGTCAATCTGGAGGGGAAAATCGGTTATGCCCTCTCACGGATTTCGCCGCGGGCGATGCGTGGGCTGGCCCGGCTCAGCGGAGCCGTGAGAAATCCGCAAATTGACAGGTAACGATCGCGCGTACGGGAGAAGATGAATCCGTGTCTTCGCCGCAAATGGATGACGATTGCGTCCCCCCCAAAGCTCTCAGGCGGCAGCCCGCACAGCGCCGCAGCGCCCGGCGGGTCGAGCGCATGCTCGACGCGTGCGCCGAGCTCCTCGACGAGACCGGCTACGAGGCCCTGTCCACCACCCGCATAGCCGAGCGGGCGGGCGTGGCCATCGGATCCGTCTACCAGTTCTTCCCCGACAAGCGGGCCATCACCCAGGAGCTCACCCGGCGCAACGTCGAGGAGTTCGTGCGCCGGGTCGACCGCAGGTTCCTCGACGAGGACTATCGCGGCTGGTGGGAGGCGGTCGACGCGATCATCGACGAATACGTCGACATGCACCGCACGGTCGCCGGCTTCAAGAGCCTGCACTTCGGCGACGCCGTCGACCTCAACCTGCTCGACTCCGACTCCGACAACAACACGGTCATCGCGGGGCGACTGCGCGGGCTGTTCCTGAAGGAGTTCGGGCTGGCCGACAGCCCCGCGCTCGACCTGGCCGTGCTGGTGGCGGTCGAGGCGGGCGACGCCGTGCTCAAGCTGGCCTTCCGGCACGATCCCGAGGGCGACCCCGAGATCGTCGACGCGGCCAAACACCTGATCAGGGGGTTCCTGTCCCGCCAGCTCAAATCCTGGTCACCGCTGTGACCTCGTGTCGTAGACGGCGACGGTCAGCACGCCCGGACGCCGCTCGTAGTCGGAGATGACGGACGATACCTTGACCCGGATGCTCACGTTGCCGTCGGCGTCCGGGCGTACCGCGCCCAGCACGACGTAGGAGCCGCCGCGTTCTGAGGGCGGGTTGTCGCAGCGGATGCCGATCTTCGTCCGCCGGCCGTTGACCCAGACCTCCTCGGTCAGGCGCCCGCCGATGCCGCCGCCGCAGTAGGTCATCATGGCCAGGGTCCGGCCCGTGTGGGGGACGGCGACGGTGACCTCGCGTGTGGCGGGCCAGGTGACGCTCCTGGTGGTGAGCAACGTGTGCTCGGGCGGATCGCCGATGCCCGCCGGCGGGGCGACCGGCGGCGGCGCGGGCCTCATGGTGGCGGGCGGCGTCCACTCGTAGACGGCGAAGCGCCACGTGCGCGCCGGCTCGGCCGGGCGCCCCGCCACCTTCGGTCGCCGGATCGTGAAGGTGGCCCGCCGCGTGCCCGTGGGCAGTGGCTCGACGTCCGTCGGCCGGTGGTCGTCGCACACGTGCATCAGGAACGGCACGGGAGTGAGCCCGAACTGCTTGCTCGTACCCGGCACCCGTGCGGTGACCTGGAGCGAGGACATCGAGGCCGTCGGGCAGTCCGCCATGACGGCCAGCGGCCGGCCCGTGACCGGCACGTCGAACGACACCGGCCTGCCCCCCTCGGGGTCGAAGACGGCGGTGGCGAGGCGGCGGTAGACCGTGCCGTCCTTCTCCTCGTACGAAGAGGGGAGCTGGTGGGGGGACGACGCGGTGATCTCCTCGTCCTTGGGGGGTTCAGGGCGGGCGACGAGGGTCCCGGCCACCGCGACCGACGCGGCGGTGGCGACGCCGGCGACCGCGATCATCGTACGGCGGCGGCGCCGGGCGGCCCGGGTCCGGGAGCGCAGCGACTCCCAGGGGATCGACCGCTCCAGCGCCGGCAGGCTGCGCTCGTCCAGCAGGTCATGAAGGTCTCGACGGCCGATGGGCACGCCCTCACCCCTTTCTCGCGGCCGCCGCCGCGAACGAGTCGTCGATGCGCAGCTTGGCCAGCGCCCTGCTGGTCTGGCTCTTGACCGTGCCCACGCTGCAGCCCAGCGTCTCGGCGGCCTGGGCCTCGGTCATGTCCTCGAAGAAGCGCAGCACCACCACGGCCCGCTGCCGGGCCGGTAGCCGGCCGAGCGCCTGCCAGACGAACTCGCGCTCGTCGGCCTGGCCCATGTGGTCGGACTCCTGGGCGCGGTCGGGCGGCGAGCCGGTCGTCAGCTCCGCCCGTCTCCAGCGCCGCCGCCACCACGACGAGTGCACGTTGACGATGATCTTGCGTACGTACGCCTCGTGCTCGTCCCTGATCCGCGGCCACGCCTGCCACGCCTTCATCAGCGCCGTCTGGACCAGGTCCTCGGCCACCGCCCAATCCCTGGTGAGCAGGTACGCGGTACGGAGCAATCGATGCCACGCCGCCGTGACGAACGCGTCATACTCCGATCGATCCGCCATGTGCGAGCCTTCCTCCGGCGACAGTCACCCGTTCGACGCCGCCGGATCCCGGGAAGGTTGCCTGGGCGGATCAGTTCTCGCCGAGCTCCTCGCGCTCCCTCAACAGGCTCGGCGCGTCGGGCTGGAGGCGTTCGCGCTCCTCGGCCAGCGCCGTCGCCGGCACCTGCTGGATCCGCGGCGTGGCCGGCGTACGCAGGCACGGCGCGGGGAACGAGGCCGGGCGCGCGTCCCTGGCCTCGCGTACGTTGAGCCTGACCTCCAGGGCGTGCAGGTTGCGTTCGGCGGCTTCGATGGCCTCCAGGCGGGCCGACAGATAGCCGGCGACACCGGGCACGAGGGCCGACAGCACGACGGCACAGGCCAGCGTGAAGGTCATCTGCTTGGACAAGCCCATCACAGCCCCCTTCGCTCGCGCGACGGCAAAGCGACTCGTATATGCCCTGTGACCTGCGCGAACACGCGTGCTGTGCCCAGGAATGGGCGAGTCGTTACCGAATATGTGCGGGACCGGCGATGTGGATTGACCGGGCAAAGGGCCATGGGGCTCGGTAGTCTCGCGGTGTGGCGTATGTGACCCGTGAGCACCTTGATCGTCTGCTTGAGCAGGCCCTGCTGGCCGACGACCACAGTTCCCTGGCCAGTCGGCTATATGACGTCGCCCTCGACTACTCGTCCGGCGACGTCTCCAGGGCGTCCATCCTGGTCCTCGCCGCCGAGGAATGGCGGGCGGCGGGCCAGCCCGCGCGCGCGATGGAGTGTTTCCAGCGCGCCGTGGAAGACGGTGGCGACGCCGGTTTCGATCCACGTGCCGGCATCGCCGACACGCTCTTCGAACTCGACAGGCCGGATGAGGCTAGGGAGGTCATCGAGACGATACGCGCGGAGGGAGACGTCTCCACGGCGACCGCGCACACGATCGCCGAGACGCTGGTCGCCTATGGCGACCTCCAAGGGGGGCTCGAATGGGCCACCCAGGCCGTTCTGCAGTGTGAGGAGAACGATCCGGAGCAGGTGGCGCTGCTGCGCACCCGCTACCGGATCAGGGTCGACCTCGGGCTTCCCGAAGACGAGCTGGACGAGCTCGTCTCCTGAGTTCGTCGGCCCCCGGCGGGCCCTGCCGGTAACGGCGGGGCCCCTACAGTCATGCCCGGGAGGCCGCGACCGGGTGGGCCGCGGCCCCCGCGGTCATGGGAAGCCGGGCACGGCAGGCACGACCCGCGCCCGGACGAGGTGGCTCAACGCAGCCCGAGACCCTGCACCAGGCCGGTGAAGCCGGTCACCGCCTCGCCGCCCGGCAGCATCGAGGTGCCCTCGACGCTCTCCACCGCCTTCGGCAGCAGCACGCCGACGACGTCCTCCCCGACCTCACGCACCGGCTTCTCCACGTCCATCGGCGACTGGACGCCGGAGCCCGCGATGCGGTTGTTGTAGGGAGCCTGGCCGAGCGTCATCTCGGCCGGCAGCTTGGCCGTGAGCGGCGTGTTGGGCAGCTCGGGCAGCGACGGCATGGCGGGCATGCCCGCCATGGTCGACAGGTCCTTCATGCCGATCGGCCCCGGCACCATGGGGAACAGCGAGGGAGAGGCCGAGGCCAGCGAGGGCATGCCCCAGGTCGCCGCCATCCCGCCGAGGTCCGCCACGCCCAGCGCCGACTTACCGCTCGCCAGGCCGGTCAGCCCGAGCCGCCGGGCCATGTCGCCGGCCGCCATGGCCAGCCTGTTGCTCTCCGTGGCGACCATCCGGCTGCTGCTGCTGGGGCCGCCGTCGTTCACGCGCAGCCTGGCGTGCTCGTCGCAGTACGCGGCGATGGAGGTGGGTGACAGCAGGGCCGGCTCGGAGTCGGTGCACGAAACCGCGGCCGCGGCCGGTCCCGCGACAAGCCAGGAAACGCCCGCGGTCAGAGAGGCCACCGCAATGATGCTTCGGATCTTCTGGAATGACATCGCACGTCCCCCTGATCAATTTCGGTGATCTGACGAACGCTGAACGTAGTCGCGCCTCCGCCCACCCGAGCGGGGCTTGTCCGAAGAGTGGGCCGAACCTTACCAAGCGGATGGCCCGATGACCGTGGCATGACACGCCGGAGCCCGGAGACCGTCCGGGTCTCCGGGCTCCTCGCGCGTCTCAGCCGCGCTGGACGAGCAGCGCGTCGTCACCCAGCTCGACCAGCACCTTGTCGCCGTCCACGACCTCGCCCGACAGCACGGACTTGGCCAGCTTGTCGCCGATGGCGGACTGGACCAGGCGGCGCAGCGGGCGGGCGCCGTACATCGGGTCGTAGCCCGTCATCGCCAGCCACTCGCGGGCCGCCGGCGTGACCTCCAGCGTCAGCCTGCGGTCGGCCAGGCGCCGTGCCAGGCGCTCGACCTGCAGGTCGACGATCTGCGCCAGCTCCTCGGTGCCGAGCGCGTCGAAGAGGATCACGTCGTCGAGCCGGTTGAGGAACTCGGGCTTGAACGAGCTCCGCACCGCCCCCATGACCGCCTCCCGCTTCGCGCCGTTCTCCAGCTTGGGATCGACGAGGAACTGTGAGCCGATGTTGGAGGTCAGGATGAGGATCGTGTTGCGGAAGTCGACCGTGCGGCCCTGCCCGTCGGTCAGCCGCCCGTCGTCGAGCACCTGCAGCAGGATGTCGAACACCTCGGGATGGGCCTTCTCCACCTCGTCGAGCAGCACCACGGTGTAGGGGCGCCGCCTGACGGTCTCGGTGAGCTGGCCGCCCTCCTCGTAGCCGACATAGCCGGGAGGCGCGCCGACGAGCCTGGCCACGCTGTGTTTCTCGGAGTATTCGCTCATGTCGATGCGGGTCATCGCCCGCTCGTCGTCGAACAGGAACTCCGCCAGCGCCTTGGCCAGCTCGGTCTTGCCCACGCCCGTCGGGCCGAGGAACAGGAACGAGCCCGTCGGCCTGTCGGGGTCGGCGATGCCCGCCCGGCTGCGGCGTACGGCATCGGAGACGGCCTGTACGGCCTGCTGCTGCCCGATGAGGCGCCGGCCCAGCTCCTGCTCCATCCGCATCAGTTTGGCCGTCTCAGCCTCCAGCAGGCGCCCGGCCGGGATGCCGGTCCACGACGAGATCACCTCGGCGATGTCGTCGGGGCCGACCTCCTCCTTGACCATGGCGTGGTCGGGCGGCGCGGCGTCGGAGGCGGCCTTGAGGGCCTGCTCGAGCCGGGGCACCTCGGCGTACATCAGCCGCGAGGCGGCCTCGAAGTCGCCGTCGCGCTGGGCCCGCTCGGCGGCGCCCCGCGCCTCGTCGAGCTGCTTCTTCAGCTCGCCGACCTTGTTGAGCCCGGCCTTCTCCTGCTCCCAGCGGCCGACGAGGGCGTTGAGCTCCTCCTGGCGGTCGGCCAGCTCCTGGCGCAGCCGTTCGAGCCGCTGCACGGAGGCCTCGTCGGTCTCCTTCGACAGGGCCAGCTCCTCCATCTTCATCCGGTCGACGTTGCGCTGGAGCTGGTCGATCTCCACGGGACGGGAGTCGATCTCCATGCGCAGCCGCGAGGCGGCCTCGTCGACCAGGTCGATGGCCTTGTCGGGGAGGAAGCGGTTGGTGATGTAGCGGTCGGACAGGGCGGCGGCGGCCACCAGCGCGCTGTCGGCGATCTGCACCTGGTGGTGGCCCTCGTAGCGGCCCTTGAGCCCGCGCAGGATCGCGATCGTGTCCTCGACCGTGGGCTCGCCCACGTAGACCTGCTGGAAGCGCCGTTCGAGCGCGGGGTCCTTCTCGATGCGCTCGCGGTATTCGTCGAGCGTGGTCGCGCCGATCATGCGCAGCTCGCCGCGGGCCAGCATCGGCTTGAGCATGTTGCCGGCGTCCATCGCGCCCTCGGCGGCTCCCGCGCCGACGACGGTGTGCAGTTCGTCGATGAACGTCACGATCTGCCCGTCGCTCTCCTTGATCTCGGAGAGCACCGCCTTGAGCCGCTCCTCGAACTCGCCTCGGTATTTCGCGCCGGCCACCATCGAGCCCAGGTCGAGCGAGATCAGCCGCTTGTTGCGCAGCGATTCGGGCACGTCGCCGGCCACGATGCGCTGGGCCAGGCCCTCGACGACCGCGGTCTTGCCGACCCCGGGCTCGCCGATGAGCACCGGGTTGTTCTTGGTGCGGCGGCTGAGGACCTGGACCACGCGGCGGATCTCGGAGTCACGGCCGATGACCGGGTCGAGCTTGCCGCCCCGGGCGCGCTCGGTCAGGTCTACGCCGTATTTCTCCAGCGCCTGGTAGGTGTCCTCGGGGGTCTCGCTGGTGACGCGGGCGTTGCCGCGTACTTTCTCGAACGCGTCGAGCAGCGCCTGCGGCGCCGCGCCCTGGGACTTGAGCAGCTCGGCCGTCTGCCCGCCGTCGGCGGCCAGGCCGACCAGCAGGTGCTCGGTCGAGACGTAGAGGTCTTCGAGGCGGTTGGCGTGCTGGGCGGCGGTGTTGAGCACCGTCAGCAACTGGCGCGAGCTGGACGGCGCCCCCACCGTCGCGCCCTGCGCCTTCGGCAACGCGGCGAGCTGCTCCTCCACCCGGGCCCGCAGCGTGCGCCAGTCGGCGCCGACGGCCTCGAGCAGAGGCACGGCGGTGCCGCCCGTCTGGGAGAGCAGCGTGGTCAGCAGGTGGGCCGGGGAGATCTCCGGGTTGCCCTCCGCGGCGGCGCGCCGCATGGCACCCGAGAGCGCTTCCTGGCTCTTCTGGGTGAGCTTGTAGTCCATGTCTTTCTAGGCCCCCGGTGGCAGCTCGTAGCGGATCAGCGCTCTGACCATCCGCATCTCGGCACGCAGGCGGTGAACCTCTTCACGCAGCCGCAGAGCTTCGTTCTCGAGCTCGAGAATCCGCTTGATGCCCGCGAGGTTGATGCCCTCTTCCTGGGAGAGCCGCTGCACCTCGCGAAGCTGGATGATGTCTCTCGTGGAGTAGAGGCGGCCGCGCCCCGCCGTGCGCCCAGGACTGACCAGCCCGAGCCGGTCGTACTGGCGCAGCGTCTGCGGGTGGAGCCCCGAGAGCTGCGCGGCCACCGAAATCACATAGACAGGGGTGTCGTCTGACAGGTCGAAATAGTTGGCGTCCATCGGCTTACTCGCTTCTGGCTCGCTGAATGAGCTCAGTGCGCGGGTCGTCACCCGCGGTCGCGGTGTTGAACTCGTTGAGAAGCTCGCGTGACTTGTCGTCGAGCGTCTTCGGCACGGTCACCTCGACACTGGCGAGCAGGTCACCCTTGGTGCCGTCTTTCCGGGTGACACCCCTGCCGCGTACGCGGAACGTACGCCCGTTGGGCGTGCCCGCGGGAATGCGCAGCGTGACCGGCATGCCCTTGAGGATCGGCACCTTGATCTCCGCACCCAGCGCGGCCTCCGTGAACGTCACCGGCACGGTGATCGTCAGGTTGTCGCCCGCCCGGCCGAACACGGCGTGCGACTTGACGTGCGTCTGGATGTAGAGGTCGCCGGCGGGCCCGCCGTTCTCGCCCGGCGCGCCCTTGGCCTTGAGCTTGACCCGCTGGCCGTCGGCCACCCCCGCCGGGATGCGCGCCTGGATGGTGCGGGTGCTCTTGGCCCGGCCGCTGCCCTCGCACACGGGGCAGGGGTCGTCCACGATCAGCCCGCGGCCCTTGCAGTCGCGGCAGGGCTCGGAGAAGGCGAAGTTGCCCAGGTTGCGGCTGGCCGCGCCGGTGCCCTCACAGGTGGGGCAGACCCTGGGGGTCGTGCCCGCCTTGGCCCCGGTGCCCGTGCACGCCGCGCAGGCGGCCGAGCTGGTCAGCCTCAATGACACGGTGGTGCCCTCGACCGCTTCGGTGAACGTCAGCGTGACCTCGGACTCGATGTCCTGGCCCCGCCGCGGCCTCGTCGCGCTGGTGGTGCGGGCGCCGCCGCCCCGGTTGAACAGCCCGCCGAACAGGTCGCCGAGCCGCTCACCCGCGCCCCCGCTCTGGCCGCCCTGCTGGGCGGTGCCGCCGAACAGGTCACCGAAGTCGAACGGGAAACCGCCACCGCCGGGCCGCTGGCCGCCCACCCCGGACCCGAACAGTGTGCGCGCCTCGTCGTACTCCTTGCGGCGCTTGTTGTCCGACAGGACGTCGTAGGCCTCGGAGACCTCCTTGAACTTGGTCTCCTTGGCCGAGTCGCCCTGGTTGGTGTCGGGGTGGTATTGCCTGGCCAGCTTCCGGTAGGCCTTCTTGATCTCGTCGGCGGTGGCGGTCTTGGGCACACCAAGGACGGCGTAGTAGTCCTTTTCCAGGTAGTCCTTGGTGCTCATCTACGGCCCTTCGTCCTTGTGATCAGTTTTCGTCGTCATTGGACGCGGCTGGGGCGTCCTCCGGCTCGGCGACGGCCACCCGCGCCGGGCGCAGCACCCTGTCACCCATCCGGTATCCAGGCTGCAACACCTCGACCGCCGTCGGCTCGGTGACGTCGGGCGAATAGCTGTGCATCAGCGCCTCGTGGACCGTCGGGTCGAACGGGTCGCCCTTCTGGCCGAAGGAGCTGAGGCCCAGCTTGGTGAGCGCCGACTCCAGCGACTCCGCCACCTTCGCGAAGCCGCCGGTGAGCTCGCCGTGGTCGCGGGCCCTGCCGATGTCGTCGAGCACGGGCAGGAGCTCCCCGAGCACGCCGGCGACGGCCTGCTCGCGGACCGCCACCCGGTCGCGCTCGACCCGCCTGCGGTAGTTGGTGTATTCCGCCTGGACGCGCTGCAAGTCAGCGGTCCGCTCGGCGAGCTGGGCCGCCAGCTCGCCGTCCTGCGGGTCGAGCACGTCGCCCGGCACCTCCTGCGGCACGGTCGCCGTCTCCCTGGCCTGGCCCGTCTCCGGGTCGATCTTGCGGTTGTCGCGGATCACCGGCTCCTCATGCCCGTTTTCACGCGGCAGCATCACTTGTCCTTCTTCGGCTGGTCGTCGTCGACGATCTCGGCCTCGACCACGTCGTCATCGGCCTTCTGGTCCTCCTGGCCGGGAGCGGCGTCCTGCGGGGCGCCCTCGGGGCCGGCCTGCTGGCCCTGACTCTGAGCGTAGATCGCCGAGCCCATCTTCTGGCTGACCGTGGCGAGTTTCTCCGCGGAGGTGCGGATGACGTCGGTGTCGGTGCCCTCAAGAGCCTTCTTCAGCTCGGCCAGGGCGTCGTTGACCTCGGTCTTGATGTCGCCGGGGACCTTGTCGTCGTTCTCGCGGAGGAACTTCTCCGTCTGGTAGGCCAGACCGTCCGCGTTGTTGCGGACCTCGGCCTCCTCGCGGCGCTTCTTGTCCTCCTCGGCGTACGACTCCGCCTCGCGCATCATGCGCTCGATGTCGTCCTTCGGCAGCGCGGAGCCGCCGGTGATCGTCATCGTCTGCTCCTTGCCCGTGCCCAGGTCCTTGGCGGAGACGTTGACGATGCCGTTGGCGTCGATGTCGAAGGTGACCTCGATCTGCGGGATGCCGCGCGGCGCCGGCGCGATGCCGGTCAGCTCGAAGGTGGCCAGCTTCTTGTTGTAGGAGGCGATCTCGCGCTCGCCCTGGTAGACCTGGATCTGCACCGACGGCTGGTTGTCCTCGGCCGTGGTGAAGACCTCGGAGCGCTTGGTCGGGATCGTCGTGTTGCGCTCGATGATCTTGGTGAAGATGCCGCCCTTGGTCTCGATGCCCAGCGACAGCGGGGTCACGTCGAGCAGCAGGACGTCCTTGACCTCACCCTTGAGCACACCGGCCTGCAGGGCGGCGCCGATGGCGACGACCTCGTCCGGGTTGACGCCCTTGTTGGGCTCCTTGCCGCCGGTCAGCTCCTTGACGAGCTCGGAGACGGCGGGCATGCGGGTCGAGCCGCCGACGAGCACCACGTGCGCGATGTCCGCGACCTTGATGCCGGCGTCCTTGATGACCTGGTGGAACGGGCCCTTGGTCCGCTCGAGCAGGTCGGCCGTCAGCCGCTGGAACTCACTGCGCGTGAGCTTCTCGTCGAGGTGCAGCGGGCCCTCGGACGACGCCGTGATGTAGGGCAGGTTGATGTTGGTCTCGGACTGGCTGGACAGCTCGATCTTGGCCTTCTCGGCCGCCTCGCGCAGGCGCTGGAGCGCCATCTTGTCCTTGGCCAGGTCGACGCCGTGGGCGTTCTGGAAGCGCTTGACGAGCTCGTCGACGACGCGCTGGTCCCAGTCGTCACCACCGAGGTGGTTGTCACCGGAGGTGGCCTTGACCTCGACGAAGCCGTGGCCGTCCTCCTGGCCGACGTCGAGCAGCGACACGTCGAAGGTGCCGCCACCGAGGTCGAAGACCAGGATCGTCTGGTCCTGCTCCTTGTCGAGCCCGTAGGCGAGGGCCGCCGCGGTCGGCTCGTTGATGATGCGGAGCACGTTGAGGCCCGCGACCGTGCCGGCCTCCTTGGTGGCCTGGCGCTGGGCGTCGTTGAAGTAGGCGGGGACGGTGACCACCGCGTCGGTGATCTTCTCGCCCAGGTAGGCCTCGGCGTCCTGCTTCAGCTTCTGCAGCACGAACGCGCTGATCTGCTGCGGCGAGAACTTCTTGCCGTCGATCTCCTGGGACCAGTTGGTGCCCATCTCCCGCTTGACCGAGCGGATCGTCCGGTCCACGTTGGTGACGGCCTGCCGCTTGGCGACCTCACCGACCAGAACCTCGCCGTTCTTCGCGAAGGCGACCACGGACGGCGTGGTCCGCGAGCCCTGCGCATTAGCGATGACGGTGGGCTCACCGCCCTCGAGGATCGAGACGACGGAGTTGGTCGTCCCAAGGTCGATACCTACCGCACGTGCCATGAGTACGTCCTTGTAGTCAAAGTTGAGTCGATTGGACTCAACCTATGGATGCGTGTCGTCTTTGTCAAACGACTTGAGCCTATCCGACTCAACCCTCATGAGCGCGAAACCATTCCCCCGGATCCCGGGGAAGAACGGTCGTGACAGCGCACACCACGCGTAACGGGGGCGAACGCCCGCGGGTTCCGCCCGATCTTCCCCGGCACAAGGGCGGACCCCCGAGACGGTGGGCACGTGCCGGGGGTCCGCATGGGGGATGGCTTCAGTTCACGGGCGTGTTCATGTCGTTCTGGATCTCGGTGGGGGTGAGGGCGCGGTTGTAGACGCGGACGTCGTCGATGAGTCCGCCGGGGACGGCGTCGTACGCGTACAGGACGTAGGGGCGCGGGTCGGCGGGGAAGTCCGGGTGCAGGGCCATGCCGAGCAGGCCGCGGTCCCAGAAGTTGTGCACCCGGGTGCGCAGGTCCGCGTACACGGTGGGCGTCGTGTCGCTGAGCGAGTCGAGACCTTGACCAGGCCGTTCTTCTCCGCCACGAACACCCGGCCGTCGGAGGCGAACTCGACGTTCGAAGGGCGGTTCAGCCCGCTGAACACCGTCTGCTTCTGGAACGCCGCCGGCAGCGCCCGTGCCGGTGAGGCGGTCAGCGCGACCAGGCTGACGGATAAGAGCAGCATCGAGGACAGGGCGCGGCCGAGCCGTCTCACGGGACCCCCAGTGAAGCGCAGCGTCACCATCGACGCCCCCGCGCCTTCGGTGCCTGATCGATGTATCGCAACAAATCGATCAGTTGTCACCAGGGCTGTCCGCTGTTGGACAGGTCAGGTTCTGGCCCCGTCGACGATCTTCCGCTTGCCGAGGGCCTTCTTGAGTTTGACCGTGGTGGTCTTCTCCACCGCGATCATGATGCACGACACGTTCTTGGCCTTGGGGGCCGTGCCCTCGTACAGGGTGATCGTGACCTTCTTGGCGCTCTCCTTGACCTTGACCCGCTGCAGCACCGTGCACGGCTCGACGCCGGACCACCAGGTGAGCTGGATCTTCTTGCCCTTCGAGACCGACTTGGCCTTGGTCCATTGGATCTTGTGGACGTTGATCGCGTCTTTCGTCGGTTTGACCGGCTTGGGGCCCTTCGTGGGGGTGGTGGTGACCGGGTTCGACACGACCGGTGGCTTCGCCGGAGTCGACGGCGCCGCGCGTTCGGCGGGCGGTGCCGCGCCGCAACTCGTGGCGAGCACCAGACATCCGGCCAGAAGAGTCGCTGTCATTGTCCGCATATCCATACGACGGATCACGCGGGCCCGCGGTTCAGTCAATAGTGTGGTGGACGTGCTCCGTCAGGCCATGCTCGCCATTTCCAAGAGCCGACGCGCCGAGCGGCTCGTCACCACCTCGCCGCTGACCTCCGACGTGGTCAGGCGTTACGTCGCCGACGACATCGGCGCCGTGGTCGGCGAGCTGACCCGCAAGGGCCTGCTCGTCACCGCCGACCATCTCGGCGAGGAGGTCACGGACCGGGCGCAGGCCGAGGCCGCAGTCGGAGACCAGCTCTCGCTGCTCAACCTGCTGCCGACCGGCGCCGACGTGTCGGTCAAGCTCACCGCGCTGGGGCTGCGGCTGTCGCGGGGGCTCGCGCTCGACCACGCCGCCGCGATCTGCGCCGCCGCCGAGAGCCGGGGCATCACGGTGACGCTCGACGCCGAGGAGCACGACACGATCCCCGGCCTGCACGCCGTGCACGCCGCCCTGCGCCGGGACCATCCCGACGTGGGCGTGGTGGTGCAGGCCTACCTGCCGGACTCGCTCGACCGCTGCGAGAAGCTCGGCGGGGTACGGGTGCGGCTGTGCAAGGGGGCCTACACCGCGCCCGGCGCGTACACGCGGCAGGCCGACATCGACCGCTCGTACGTACGCTGCCTGAAGGTCCTGATGGCGGGCACCGGCTACCCCATGGTCGCCACCCACGACCCCAGGCTCGTGCGCATCGCCTCCACGCTCGCCGTGCTCGACGGCCGCGACCTGACCGGCTTCGAATACCAGATGCTCTACGGCGTGCGCCCCGAAGAGCAGACCCGCCTGGCCGGCCTGGGCGCCCGCGTGCGCGTCTACGTCCCCTACGGCTCCGACTGGTACGCCTACCTCATGCGCCGCCTGGCCGAACGCCCCAGGAACCTGGCCTTCTTCCTGCGGTCACTGGCGTCGAGACGCTAGCCGATAGGCTGCCAGACCAGCGTCTACTTTCCTTGAGGGGCCGAAATGATCGCGATTTTGGGCACGGGCAAGATGGGCGAGGCCCTGCTGTCCGGGCTGCTGCGCGCCGGGTTCAAGCCGGGCGACATCATGGCGACCACCCGCCGGGCCGAACGGGCGCAGGCGCTGCGCGAGACCTACGGCGTGCGCACGGTGTCCAACGCCGAGGCGGCCAAGGCGGCCGACACCCTGATCCTGGCCGTCAAGCCGCAGGACATGGCCACGCTGCTGGCCGAGATCGCCCCCTACGTGCCCGCCGACCGCCTGGTCATCAGCGCCGCGGCCGGCATCACGACGGCGTTCGTCGAGCAGCGGCTCGGCGTCGAGGTGCCCGTGGTCAGGGTGATGTCCAACACGCCGATCAGGTTCGACGAGGCGATGAGCGTGATCTCGGCGGGCGCGCACGCGGGCGAGGAGCACCTCAAGCTCACCGAGGGCCTGCTCAAGCCGGTCGGCAAGGTGCTGCGCATCCCCGAGTCGCAGCAAGACGCCGCCACCGCGCTGTCCGGCAGCGGTCCCGCCTACTTCTTCTACCTGGTCGAGGCCATGGTCGACGCGGGCATCCTGCTCGGCATGCCGCGGGCGGCCGCGCTCGACATGGTCACCCAGTCGATCGTGGGGGCCGCCGTGATGCTGCGCGATTCGGGCGAGCATCCGGTGATCCTGCGCGAGGCCGTCACCTCGCCGGGCGGCACCACGATCGCCGCGATCGCCGAGCTGGAGCGGCACAGCGTACGCGCCGCCTTCCTGGCCGCCATCGAGGCCGCTCGCGACCGCGGCCGCGAGCTCGCCTCCGGCTGACCCCCGGCAGGGGCTCGGCGGTTGCTTGGAGGGGCGGGTGGTGGTGCTCCTACGATGGGTCGGGTGACGGTCCGTCGCGGGGTCGCCCCGCTGCTCGTCCTGTTAACACTGACCGGCTGCACGTCCGACGAACCGGCGACCGTCCAGCTCGCCGAGGTCCGCCGCGCACCGGTCACCGAGGTCGTCGAGGCCCCCGCCACGATCGGCGCGCGCGCCTCCGCGACACTGCGCTCTCCCGCCCAGGGCACGATCGCCAAGCTATACGTTCGCGAGGGCGACCAGGTGCGCAAGGGCGAACTCCTCGTCAAGATCCGCTCCCCCCAGGCCCAGGACCAGCTCCGCCAGGCCCGCCAGGCCTCCAAGATGACCACCCCCGCCGTCTCCAGCCCGAACGTGCGGCTCCCGGCGCTCGACACCAGCGGGTTCGACCGCAGGGTCGCCGCGCACTTCGCCAAGGCCCGCAGGGAGGCCAGGAAGGTCGACGACCGCAAGGTCCAAAAGCAGCTCCTGAACGCCATCGACCTGGCCCAGACCCAGCACAGGGCGCAGACCAGGGCCCTGGCCTCGATCACCGCCCAGCTCAACCGCTCGATCAGCGGGGTGCTGTCCGGCGTGACCAGCGGCCTGTCCGCCTCGATGGCCTCGCTGCAGGCCGCCTCGAAGTCGCAGGCCAGGGCCGCGGTCAAGGCCGCCGAGAGCACGGTGAGGTCACTGACGATCAAGGCGCCGTTCTCCGGCGTCGTCACGCTGGGCCGCGTGTCCGGCGGCGGCGCGTCCGGCGGCGTCGAGGGCCTGCTCGGCCGGCTCCCGGGCGGCGCCGGTGCGCAACTTCCGTCCATGCCCTCGGGCGGCTCCTCGTCGGGTGCTCCCGTGGCCACCGGCGTGCCCGTGTCGGCCGGCGACTCGATCGTCACCGTCACCGACGTCTCCAAGCTCACCCTGGACGCCGACGTGGACGAGACGGACGTGCTGCTGGTGCGGAAGGGCGTCAAGGCCGCCGTCGAGCTGGACGCGGTCCCCGGCGCCACGTACACGGCCGCGGTCACCGGCATCGGCGTCACCCCCATGGAGGGCACCACGGGCGGCGTCAGCTACCCGGTACGGCTCACGCTCGGCCCCGGCACCTTCGACGACGGCTCCAAGGCGCCCACTCCCAAGCCCGGCATGAGCGCCGTGACGCGCCTGACCGTGCGCGAGTCCCCGTCGGCCGTCTCCACCCCCGCCTCGGCCATCGTCTCCAGCGGGCGCGAGAGCGTCGTCTGGGCGATCAGGAACGGCGTCGCCGAGCGCCGGGTGGTCAAGCTCGGCGCCCAAGGCGATGCGGTGGTGGAGGTGCTGAGCGGGCTGTCCGTGGGCGACCGGATCGTGGTCAAGGGCGCGGACTCCGTACGGGAAGGGCAGCGACTCCCATGAACCCCGCCATCGAGGCGGTGGACCTCACCCGCCGCTACCAGCTCGACGGCGTGGCCGTCGAGGCGCTGCGCGGCGTGTCCCTGCGGATCGACCAGGGCGAGTTCGCCGCCATCGTGGGCCCGTCCGGGTCGGGCAAGTCCACGCTCATGCACCTGCTCGGCTGTCTCGACCGCCCGACGTCCGGCGTGCTGCGGGTGGGCGGGGTCGACATCACCCGGCTGACCGACACGGACCTGGCCGAGCTGCGGAACAAGACGATCGGGTTCGTCTTCCAGTCCTTCCACCTGCTGGCCAGGACGACGGCGCTGGACAACGTGGCGCTGCCGCTGGTCTACCGGGGGCTCGGCCGCGGCGAGCGGCGCGCCAGGGCCCGCGCGGCGCTGGAGTCCGTGGGGCTCGGGCACCGCATGGAGCACCGGCCCTCCCAGATGTCCGGCGGCGAGCAGCAGCGGGTGGCGATCGCCAGGGCGCTGGTCGGCGAGCCGAAGGTGCTGCTGGCCGACGAGCCCACCGGCAACCTCGACACCAGCAACGGGGCCGAGGTCATGGCCATCCTCGACCGGCTCAACGGCGACGGCGGCGTGGCGGTGGTGCTCGTCACGCACGAGGCCGAGGTCGCCGCCCACGCCCGGCGGCAGATCCACGTACGCGACGGCCTGATCGAGCGGGACTCGTCGTGAGAGGCAACGAGGCGCTGCTCATGGCGCTGGAAGCGCTGCGCGTCAACCGGCTGCGCAGCGTGCTCACCATGCTGGGCGTCATCATCGGCGTGCTGGCCGTGGTGATCCTGGTGGCGATCGGCACGGGGGCCAAGGACGAGATCGAGAAGCAGATCTCCGGCCTCGGCACGAACATCATCCTCGTCGTGCCCGGCCGCATCAGCCTGGGCGCGGCCCCCACGCAGAGCAAGCTCGGCCTGGCCGACGTGGCGTACGTGCGGCGCGTGGTCGGCGACCCGGCGAAGGTGACGGTCTCGCTGCAGTCGGGGGAGACCGTACGCGTGGGCAGGACCGAGGCGTTCGTCACCGTGATCGGCACCGACCAGAACCTGGTCAACATCTTCGAGCGGCCCGTCGCCAAGGGCCGCCCGCTGAGCGAGACCGACGTGGACACCCGGCGCAGGGTGGCCGTGCTGGGCTCCGAGGTGGCCGACCGGCTGTTCGGCGACGTGGACCCGATCGGGCGGCAGGTGACGGTGTCGGGGGCGCGGTTCCGGGTGGTGGGCGAGTACGCCACCGTCGGGCAGACGTTCGGGCTCTCCCGCGACCAGGAGATCCACATCCCGGTGACGACGGCGCAGCGGCTGTTCGGGATCGAGCGGGTCAACGGGCTGGCGGTCGGCGCCTCGGGACCCGACGAGATCGAGCCGCTGTCGGACAGGGTGACGGCGGCGCTGCGGGCCAGATATCCGGGCGAGCAGTTCTCGGCCGTCACGCAGACCGCGCTGCTCGGCACGATCGGCAGCGTGCTGGGCATGCTGACCGGCGTACTGGCGGCCATCGCCGGCATCTCGCTGCTGGTCGGCGGCGTGGGCGTGTCGAACATCATGCTGGTCAGCGTGCGCGAGCGCACCCGCGAGATCGGGCTGCGCAAGGCGCTGGGGGCCAGGCAGCGCGACATCCTGGCGCAGTTCCTCATCGAGGCGGTGCTGCTGACCACGATCGGCGGGCTCATCGGGATCGTGCTCGGCGTCGGCGGCTCGCTGGCCATCGAGGCGCTCACCGAGGTGCCCGCGTCGATCACCTGGTGGTCGATCGCGCTGGCCTTCGGGGTGTCGGCGGCGGTCGGGGTGTTCTTCGGCGTGGCGCCGGCGCGGAGGGCGGGCCGGCTGGACCCCGTGATCGCCCTCCGCGCCGAGTGAGCGCGCCCGCGCCCGCCTCAGCGGCGCGGCCCCTGCTGTCAGACGTCGCGCCGCTTCGAAGGCGCGGCCCCGCTGTCAGGCGTCGCGCCGTTTCAGGAGCACCGCCCCCGCGATGAGGGCGACGGCGACCCAGGCGAAGTAGACGGCCAGCCCGTCCCAGGGCCCCAGGGAACTGGAGTCTCTGGGGATCACCACCAGCTCTCCCGCGTTGGTGGTGAAGTAGTCGGAGACGGTCTTGCCCCACTGACCCGGCAGCGCGCTCGTGAGCTGGGGCAGCACCATCATCAGGGCGATGGCGGTGACGATCGCGCCGGGCGTGTGCCGGATCAGCGTGCCCAGGCCCAGCCCGAACAGGCCGCAGACGGTCAGGTAGAGCCCGGCCCCGGCCACCACCTGCGCGGTCTCGGCCCACCCGATCGACGTGGGCTTCATGATCATCAGGCCGGTCGCGACCGAGGCCGCCGCCGCGAGCGTGGAGACGACCAGGGACACCCCCGTGAACACCACGGCCTTGCCGGTCAGCAGGTTGATCCGCCTGGGCACGGCCATCAGCGACGTGCGGATGCCGCCCGTGCGGTATTCGCTGGAGATCACCAGCACGCCCAGCGTGGCCATGGACAGGGACGCGAACTTGACCCCCATCAGGCTCAGCATGATGCCCTGGTCCGCGGGGACGGGCCCGTCGGCCGAGTTCGTGGCCGAGGCCGTCAGGAGCGCGCTGATGCCGATCATGAGCAGCGCGGTGACGCCCAGGGTCCACAGTGTCGAGCGGACCGAGCGCAGCTTGGTCCATTCGGACCGGAAAATGTCGATCATGATGAGAACTCCAGGCTGTCCTTGGTGAGCTCCATGTAGGCCGCTTCGAGCGAGGGCCGCACGAACGTCAGCTCCTCCAGCGGGATCCCGGCCCGCGCGGTGATGGTGCCGATCTCGAGGGTGTTCATCGCGGTCACGCGCAGGTGGTCGGGGTGCAGCTCGCCCACCTTGACCAGGTCGGCGACCTCGGCCAGCCGGGGCGAGCGGACGCGTACGTAGCCCTGCGAGCTGCGCCCGATGAACTCCTGCACGCTCGTGTCGGCGATGAGCCGGCCCTTGCCGATCACGATCAGATGGTCGGCGGTCTGCGCCATCTCGCTCATCAGGTGGCTGGAGACGAACACCGTGCGCCCTTCGGCCGCCAGCTTGCGCATGAGCGTGCGGATCCACAGGATGCCGTCGGGGTCGAGCCCGTTGACCGGCTCGTCGAACAGCAGGATCTCCGGGTCGCCCAGCAGCGCGGCGGCGATGCCCAGCCGCTGCGACATGCCCAGCGAGAACCCGCCGACCCGCCGCCCGGCCACCTCCCGCAGGCCCACCAGCTCCAGCACCTCGCCCACGCGGGCGGCGGGGATGCCGTTGCTCTGCGCGATGGCCAGCAGGTGGTTGCGCGCGTTGCGGCCCCCGTGCACGGCCTTGGCGTCCAGCAACGCGCCCACCTTGCGCAGCGGATGCCGCAACTCCTCGTACGGCCGCCCGTCCACGAGCACCGAGCCCCCCGACGGCCGGTCGAGCCCGAGGATCATGCGCATGGTGGTCGACTTGCCGGCGCCGTTCGGGCCCAGGAACCCGGTCACCTGACCGGGTTCGACATCGAACGACAGGTCCGCCACGGCGACGGTGCCGCCGTAGCGCTTGCTCAGGTTCGCAGCTCGGATCGCGGTCATGATCCCAGCGTGGCGTCGCCGGCCCGCGGTTTCTTCCTGCTGGGGAACCGTTTCCGGCGAGGGGCGGTAGGACCCTGGTCCTACTCTCCTGGGTGGATCAGGGCCGCCTCGTAGGCGACGATCACGGCCTGCGCCCGGTCCCTGGCGCCGATCTTGGCGAACAGGCTCGTCACGTGGTTCTTCACGGTGGAGGGGGAGACCGACAGCTCGGTGGCGATCTCCGGGTTGGACCTGCCGCGGGCGATCAGCACGAGGATCTCCCGCTCCCGGTCCGTGAGCCCGGTCAGCGCGGCGGGCGCCTGGCGCGGGCGGGTCCCGGCTCGTACGAACGTGCCGATCAGGCGGGTCAGCAGGCGCGGCGCGACGGCCGCGTCGCCGCGGTGCACCACGCGTACGCCCTCGATCAGCTCCTCGGGGGAGACGTCCTTGGGCAGGAACCCGTCCGCGCCCGCCCGCAGCGCCGCCACCACGTTCTCGTCCAGGTCGAACGTGCTCAGCGCGAGCACCCGCACCTCCGGCAGCTCGGCGGTGATCCGCTCGGTCGCGCCCACCCCGTCGAGGCCCGGCATGTGCAGGTCCATCAGCACCACGTCGGGCCGCAGCCGCCGGCTCAGGTCCACCGCCTCGTCGCCGTCGGCCGCCTCGCCGACCACCTTCATGTCGGGCTGCACGTCGAGCATCAGCTTGAAGCCCGTGCGCACCAGCTTGTGGTCGTCGGCGAGGAGAATCCTGATCATGCCTTCTCCAGGGGGATGCGGGCGTGGACGCGGAAGCCGCCTTCCGGGCGCGGGCCGGTGGAGAGCCGGCCGCCGCACAGCGCGACCCGCTCGGCCATCCCGCCGAGCCCGAATCCGGGCGTCCCCGTCTGTTTCGTCAGGCCATTGTCGATCACCTCGACCTCCACGGCGGCCGGTTCGTAGGCCAGCCGCACGCTGGCCCTGGCGCTGGCCGCGTGTTTGCGCGTGTTGGTGAGCGCCTCCTGCACGATGCGGTAGACGGCGTGGTTCACGGCGGTGGGCAGCTCGACGGGCTCACCCGTCACCGTCAGGCTGGTGGGCAGCCCCGCGGACCTGGCCTCCTTGATGAGCGCGGGCAGCCGCTCCGCGCCCACGCCGGTCGCGGCGTCGGGCCCCTCGTTGCCGTCGGCCCTGAGCACGTCGAGCAGGCGGCGCATCTCCGACATGGCCTGCCTGGCGGTCTGCTCGGCGCTCTCCAGCGCGCTCCTCGTGACGTCCTGCTCCGGCTGGAGGGTGGCCCGAGCGCCGCCGACCAGCGCGTTGATCACGGTGATGTGGTGCGCCACCACGTCGTGCAGCTCCCGCGCGATGCGCCGCCGCTCGGCGCGGACCGCGGCGTCGGTGG
This sequence comes from Nonomuraea sp. NPDC050643, assembly GCF_040654715.1. Classification (NCBI taxonomy): domain Bacteria; kingdom Bacillati; phylum Actinomycetota; class Actinomycetes; order Streptosporangiales; family Streptosporangiaceae; genus Nonomuraea; species Nonomuraea sp. NPDC050643. Next base: position 88,020 of record NZ_JBFAIM010000012.1, read on the forward strand.
CGTCGCGCCTGCTGCGCTCGGCCAGCTCGCTCCTGAGGCGGAAGAGCTGGCCCACGCCGACCGTGACACCGATGAAGATCAGGCCCGAGACCCAGGCGAACGGGCCCTCCATGGTCAGCCGCATGGTGGTGGCGTAGACGACGGCGACGGCCGCCGTGGTGATCGCGGTCGTGCGGCCGGCGGTGTAGCGGCCCACGCTGTAGAGGGCGATCACCATGGGCACGTTGGTGGACTGGACGAGCCCCGTCGCCAGGCCCAAGACGTCGAGGGCCGTCACCAGCGCGACCGTAAGGACCGGGCGGGTGCGCCGCGTCAGCAGGCACACGAGGCCCGCCAGGTAGTGTGCCGCGCCGACCGTCGTCTCCGGGTGGCCCGAGAGGTACACGGCGATCCCGCCGACGAGTGCGGGGAAGGCGAGCACGATCAGCAGCGTCCGGTCGAAGACCTTGGGACGCCGGAAGAATCGCGCGAGTCTGAGAAGGGCTGGCCCCGGGCGCACGCTGAAACCCTAAGTCAAGAAATGTCGGTATTGCCGGTAGGTTTTCCGTCTTGCTTGCCTCCCTGAACCCGGGCTACAACGAGGGGTCCGCGCTGCGGTAACGTCGGCGCAGGCGAGGCAGTGAAGGGGTTGGCATGAGCCGGTCGGCACGGGTGATCTGGGACGACGCTCTCACCTCCTACAATTTCGGCCCGAGCCATCCACTGGCGCCCGTGCGTGTGGAGCTCACGATGGCGCTCGCCCGCGAGCTCGGCGTCCTCGACAAGGTGGAGATCGCGGCCTGCGCGCCCGCGACCGACGACGAGCTGGCCATGGTCCACAAGCGCGACTACATCGAGGCCGTCAAACGCGTGTCGGCCAGCGGGCGGCCCGATCTCGGCGCGGGGCTCGGCACGGTGGACAACCCCGCGTTCAGCGGCGTCCACGAGGCCTCCGCGCTCATCGCCGGCGCCTCGCTGGCCGCCGCCCGCTCGGTGTGGGAGGGCTCGGCCGAGCACGCGCTCAACGTCGCGGGCGGGCTGCACCACGCGATGCCCGCCACGGCCAGCGGGTTCTGCGTCTACAACGATCCGGCGCTGGCCATCGCGTGGCTGCTCGAGCAGGGCGTGGGGCGCGTCGCGTACGTGGACGTGGACGTCCACCACGGCGACGGCGTGCAGGCGATGTTCTACGACGACCCCAGGGTCCTGACGATCAGCCTGCACGAGAGCCCGCGCACGCTGTTCCCGGGCACGGGCTTCCCCGAGGAGACCGGCGCCGACGGCTCGGCCGTCAACGTCGCCCTCCCGGCCGGCTGCGGCGACGCGGGCTGGCTGCGGGCCTTCCACGCGGTCGTGCCGCCGCTGCTGCGCGAGTTCGGGCCGGAGATCCTGGTGACCCAGCACGGCTGCGACAGCCACGCGCTCGACCCCCTGGCCAACCTGATGCTCAGCCTCGACGGCCAGCGGGCCGCCTACGCCGCCCTGCACCGCCTGGCCCACCAGACGGCCGGCGGCCGGTGGATCGCGACCGGCGGGGGCGGCTACGAGCTGGTCCAGGTGGTGCCGCGGGCGTGGACCCACCTCATCGCCGAGGCGGCGGGCCACCCCGTCGATCCCGCCACGCCGACGCCCGAGGGCTGGCGGCATTTCGTGATGGAGCGCACGGGCGAGACCCCGCCGCTCACCATGACGGACGGCCGCAATCCGGAATTTCAGGACTTGTCCGGTGGTTATGACCCAGCGGACCCCATTGACCGTGCGGTCATGGCGACCCGGCACGCGGTGTTCCCCCTGCACGGCCTCGATCCGATGCCCTAACGAGGAAAGAAGCTGTGCTGAGCCGCGACCAACTCCGAGAGCACCTAGTCCACAGCCGCATCGCCGGCGACGTCGCGACCCCCCGCGAGAACAACCTTGACCACTACAGTTCGCTGGCCAACGGTGACCCGTACTACGCGCTGGGCCTGACGTTCGAGCAGCCGTGGCCCTACCGCGACATCCTGGCGCTGATGGCCAAGTCGGCCGGCGTGGTCTCCGACCCCGGCCACCGCTGGGGCCAGGACACCATCGACCCCGACCTGACGATCGACGCCATCGACGCCATGGCCGAGCGCGTCGCCGGGGTGCTGTCGCGGCCGGAGCCCCGCGTCCTGTTCGCCACCGGGCACCCCACCGGCCTGCTGGCCATCCACCTGCCGCTGGCCGCCCTGTGCGTCGCCCGCGGCGCGCGGCTGCTGACGCCCGCCGAGGGCTGGACCTACGCGGGGACGGGTTTCGGCCGCCCCAGAAGAATCCGCTACCTCCAGGACATCGCCATGCTCGACGACCGCGGCGGCTTCGTGCACACCCACGACGCGGCCCCGATGCGGCACATGCTCGGCGAGCTCGCCGGCGGCCTTCCCGACCTCGTGATCGCCGACCACGGGTGGGCGGGAGCGGCGGGTGAGGCCGGAGTGCCGACGGTGGCGTTCGCCGACAGCAACGACCCCGGGCTCTTCCTCGGGGAGGCGGAAGGCAAAATTGAGGTGGTCGTGCCACTTGATGACAATGTGCTACCGCGCTATTACGCTCCGCTGACCGAGAGACTAGTCACAGAAGTCTCACGCGCCCTTTGAGTTTAATTCGGTCATCCCCATACCGTCTTTTCGCGCCTGCATTCCAAGAGGCTCGCCGCCCCTTTGCCAACTTGTGATGCGGCTCCAGCGACTCTTATGTATGGCAACTTGGACAGTTCCAACGTCCAGGTGAGGTGCTCGGCCCGGCTGCTGGCCAGCGATTTCGTTGGTTCGGCTGACAGGCGGCTCCGGCGACTGAGAAAATAGGGGGTTTGCGCACCCGGAGTCCCGACTTACGCTGACGGCAGTACACGTGCGTGAGCAATGGCACCAGTGGGGATAACCCGGAAACACGTGCGGAAGAGGCGTCCGATGGGTGCAGGCGAAAGACCTCTCAGCGAGGTGAAGTTCCTGACCGTGGCTGAAGTGGCGACGGTCATGAGGGTGTCCAAGATGACCGTGTACCGGCTCGTCCACTCTGGCGAGTTGCCGGCGATCCGAGTCGGCCGATCGTTCAGGGTGCCTGAGCAGGCGGTACACGATTATCTTCGGGAGGCCTACATCGAGGCAGGTTGACGTAGCGACACGCCAGATCGTGTCGTGAGTGCTGTCGCGGGAGAAGCCTGGTCGCCGATGTTTGCGACCGGGCTCTCACCCCCCGAGGGGCGATCTACCGCAGATCGCCGGTAGTCTGTGAGCCGGTGTGCGCTCGCACTCCGGTTCAGACTTGCTATCAGTTACCTGGGGGTCCCGTGGGCTCTGTGATCAAAAAGCGCCGCAAGCGGATGGCTAAGAAGAAGCACCGCAAGCTGCTCAAGAAGACGCGCATCCAGCGGCGTAACAAGAAGTAGACGACGCAGCTGCGAGGCGCTGATGACCCACACCGTGCTCGTCACCGGGGTCTCGCGCCACATAGGCGCCCGGGTGGCGAGCGTTCTGGCGCAAGACCCGGACATCAGCCGTGTCATCGGAGTGGACACCGTGCCGCCCCCCTCGCTCATGCGGGACGGCGGCATCTCTCTCGGCCGGACGGAGTTCGTCCGGGTGGATCTGCGCAGCCCCGACATCGCCCAGGTGATCGCGGCCGCGGACATCGACACCGTTGTGCACATGAGCCTCGTCAGCGCTCCCTCAAGGAGCGGGGGCAGGGTCGCCATGAAAGAGCACAACGTCATCGGCACCATGCAGCTGCTCGGCGCCTGCCAACGGTCGGCGACCGTGCGGCGCGTGGTGGTGCGCTCCACCACCGCCGTCTACGGCTCCTCGCCGCGGGATCCCGCGGTGTTCACCGAGGATCTGGAGCCGCACGAGGGCCCCAGCCACGGCTACGCCAAAGACGCGGCCGAGGTCGAGGGCTACGTGCGGGGTTTCGCCCGGCGTCGTCCCGACGTGACGGTGTCGCTGCTGCGCTTCGCCAACTTCATGGGTCCGGGCGTCGACTCGCCGCTGACTCGTTACTTCACCCAGCCGGTGCTGCCGAGCGTGCTCGGCTTCGACCCGCGGCTGCAGTTCGTCCATGAGGACGACGCGGTCGAGGTGCTGCGCCGGATGGCGACCGAAGATCACCCCGGCACGTTCAACGTGGCCGGGGCAGGCGTGTTGCTGCTGTCGCAGTGCGCCAGGAGGGCGGGGCGGCCGTCGCTGCCGCTGCTCTCGCCCGCCTTCAAGGTGCTGGGCAACGCCGTACGCAGGGTGGGGCTGGTCGAATACTCGCCCGAGCAGCTCAGGCTGATGAGCCATGGCCGTGCGGTCGACACCTCCAGGCTGGAGGCCACGCTCGGCTGGAAGCCCAAGTTCACCACCGGCGCGGCCTTCGACGACTTCCTGCGCTCTCACGGCCTGCGGCCGCTCGGAGGTATGCGAACGTGACCGCTCCCCACGAGGACGACGACGCGCGGGTGATCCCGATCAGCGCGGCGCCGTCGTTCGAGGAGCCGGAGCCCGACCCCGTCGCCCGGCTGCTGGCCTTCGTCCGCCGTCGCGTCACCGGCGACTACGAGGTCGACGAGTTCGGCTACGACGCCGAGCTGACCGACAAGGTCGTGCTCGAGCTGATCCGGCCCCTCTACACCCACTGGTTCCGGGTGGAGGCGCTCGAGCTGAAGAACGTCCCCGGCGACAGCGGCGCGCTGATCGTCGCCAACCACTCGGGCACGCTGCCGATGGACGCGCTGATGCTCCAGGTGGCCACGCACGACGAGGTGGGCCGGCCGCTGCGGCTGCTCGGCGCCGACCTGGTCTACCAGCTTCCGCTGCTCAGCCACCTGTCCCGCAAGACCGGCCACACCCTGGCCTGCCGCGAGGACGCCGACCGGCTGCTGCGCAAGGGCGAGCTCGTCGGGGTGTTCCCCGAGGGCTTCAAGGGCGTGGGCAAGCCGTTCTCCGAGCGCTACAAGCTGCAGCGCTTCGGCCGCGGCGGGTTCGTGGCCTCGGCCATCCGCGCCGGGGTGCCGATCGTGCCCACCGCGATCGTCGGCGCCGAGGAGATCTACCCCAAGATCGGCGACCTGAAGTCCCTGGCCAGGCTGCTGGGCCTGCCCTACCTGCCGATCACGCCGTTCTTCCCGCTGCTCGGGCCGCTCGGCCTGGTGCCGCTGCCGTCGAAGTGGATGATCGAGTTCGGCGAGCCGATCCGCACCGACGACTACGACCCGTCGGCGGCCGACGACCCCATGCTGGTCTTCAACCTCACCGACCACGTGCGCGAGGTCATCCAGCAGCTCCTCAACGAGCTGCGGCTGCGCAGGGGGCACGCCTTCCCGCCGTTCCTCTGACGGGTGCAACCGGCAGAGGGCCCGCGGTGTTCATCCGGTGATTCGATCGAACACCGAAGGGAACCCCATGGATCTGCAGCTTTCCGGCCGCGTCGCCGTCGTCACCGGCGCGACGAAGGGCATCGGCCTGGCCGTCACCCACACGCTGGCCGAGGAGGGCGCCCATGTCGTGGCCGTGTCACGGAGCCGTACGGGCGATCTGCCCGACAAGGTCGTGCACGTGGCCGCCGACCTGATGGACCCCGAGGCGCCCGCGCGCGTGATGGCGCGGGCCGTGGAGGAGTTCGGCGGGGTGGACGTCCTGGTCAACAACGCCGGCGGCCCGCCGCCCGGGGCGACGCTGCCGCGGGCCGGGTTCATGACGCCCGGCGACGCGGACTGGCGCGCGATGTTCGAGTTCAACCTGTTCTCGCCCGTGCGCATGATCCGCGCCGCCGTTCCCCTCCTGCTCGAGCGGGGCGGCGGCGCGATCGTGAACGTCTCCTCGACCCTGGCCAAGCAGCCCGGCGCCATCAACGTGGACTACGGCGCCGCCAAGACGGCCCTGCTCGCCCTCGGCAAGTCCCTGTCCGAGGAGTACGGCCCGCAGGGCATCAGGGTCAACACGGTCACGCCCGGCGCGACGCTCACCGACTGGTGGACCAAGCCGGGCGGCGCCGCCGAGGTCTTCGCGACCTTGGCGGGATCCGATCGGGACAGCGTGATCTCCGAGGTCGCCCCTGCGATGATGAAGCTCGCCACCGGGCGGCTCGTGCGTCCGCAGGAGGTCGCCGACGCGATCGTCCTGCTCGCCTCGCCGCGTTCGGGCAGCACGACCGGCGCCGAGTTCGTGATCGACGGCGGCCAGCTCAAGGAGATCTGAACCCGAACGGCGGGTTGTGGCAAGACATCCGTGACCGATCTCCCACATGAAGGGCGGAGATGATCACGCAACCCGCCATCAGGGGCGCGGACTCGGAGCTCGTGAGCGCCTCCTGGACGGAACCAGAGGCGTTCGCGGAGCTGTTCGACCGCTACTCCGCCATGCTCTACCGGTACGTCTCCAAACGCCTCGGCCCAGAGCCCGCCGAGGACCTCGTCGGAGAGACGTTCCTGGTCGCCTTTTCCCGCAGGCGGAGCTACGACCTGGCCTACCCCGACGCCCGGCCGTGGCTCTTCGGCATCCTCACCAAGCTCATCTCCCGGCACCACCGCAAGGAGGCGGCCCGCTACCGGGCCCTCCTGCGCGCCCCTGTCGACTTCGAGGTGGAGTCGCCCGCCGACCGGGTGGCGGCCGGGGTGACCGCCCAGGCCGCCCGCGCGGAGCTGGCCGGCGCCCTGGCCGCGCTGCCGGCCAAGGACCGTGACGTCCTGCTGCTGATCGCCTGGGGCGATCTCACGTACGAGGAGGTCGCGCGGGCGCTCGGCATCCCCGTCGGCACCGTGCGCTCCCGCCTCAACAGGGGCAGGCGGAAGGTACGTGCCGCTCTCGGCGACAGCAACCCGATGGAGGAGGAGTGACGATGGACGACCTGAGGCTGCTCCGGGACCTTGGCGGGGAGCTCGAGCACGAACCGCCCCTGACGCTCGTACGCCAGCGGGAACGCCTGCTCAGAAGCCGTCCGAGACGCCGGTGGACGGCCTGGTGGACGGCCGGCCTCGTGGCCGCGGCCACCGCCGTCGCCGTCGCGGTGCCCACCGTGATCATCGGTGGGCGCAACGCGGCCGGGCCCGCGGCCGGGGGCGAGTCCGTGGACGTCAGTGGCACCAGGAACGTGCTGGTGATCGGCTCGGACACGCGCCAGGGCGAGGGCAACGCCCAGTATGGGCCGGAATCGGCCAGGCGGAACGCCGGTGCGCGGTCCGACACCATCATCATCGTCCACATGCCCGCGGACCGGGCCAAGGCCACCGCGGTCAGTGTGTCGCGCGACACGATGGTGCGGATCGTGAGCTGCGGGTCCCGTCCGGCCAGGACGGACATGGTCAACGCGGCCTACCAGGACGGCGGGGCCGCGTGCCTGCGCAGGACGCTGGAGAAGCTCACCGGGCTGACCCTGCACCACACGGTCGAGGTGGACTTCGCCGGGTTCAAGGATCTGGTGGACGCGGTCGGGGGCGTCGAGGTCGACCTGCCGGAGCCGGTGGACGACCGGGCCTCGAAGCTGAAGCTGCCCGCGGGCAAGAACGTGCTCGGCGGGGAGGCGGCGCTCGGCTACGCCCGCCTGCGCCGCTACGGTGACGGCTCGGACATCGCCCGCATGAAGCGCCAGCAGCAGGTCGTGATGGCGCTGGTGAAGAAGTCACGGGGGCTGGCCGGCGATCCCGGCAGGCTCAAGTCCTTCCTCGGCGAGGTGAGCGAGTCGGTGAAGACGGATCTCGACCTCGAGTCCATGTACGAACTGGCCAACCAGTTGTCGGACACCAAGCTGAACTTCGTCGCGGTCCCGTGGGTGCCGTACGCGGAGGACAACAACCGGATCCAGTGGAAACAGCCGGAGGCCGGCCGGCTCTTCAAGGCGCTGCGATAGAGCGTCGAGCGGGCCGGCCGGTCAGGGCGCCGCGGCCGGACGTCAGGTCCGGCCGCGGTAGTGCCTGCGCAGGGCGATGCCGGCGGCCACCCCGCCCGCCACCGCGCCCACGCCGGCCGCGATGGGCAGCGCCGTCATCGTGGCCTTGCGCCCCGTGCGGAAGTCCTTGATCGGCCACTCGAGCTTCTTGGCGTGCTCGCGCAGCTCGCTGTCCGGGTTGATGGCCACGGCCTGCCCCACCAGCGACAACATGGGCAGGTCGTTGGCCGAGTCGCTGTAGGCGGTGCACCGGCTGAGGTCGAGGCCCTCTCTTCGCGCGAGCGCGCGCACCGCCTCGGCCTTGGCCGGGCCGTGGAGCAGGTCGCCGACCAGCCGCCCGGTGTAGATGCCGTTGCTGGTCTCGGAGACCGTGCCGAGCGCGCCGGTCAGGCCGAGCCGCTGCGCGATGACCCGGGCCAGCTCGACGGGCGTGGCGGTGACCAGCCAGACCCGCTGGCCGGCGTCCAGGTGGCTCTGCGCGAGCGCCCGGGTGCCGCTCCAGATGCGGTCGGCCATGACCTCGTCGTAGATCTCCTCGCCGAGGCGTACGACGTCGTCGACCTTGGCCCCCGCCACGAACGCCAGCGCCGTCTCCCTGGCCACCGCGATGTGCTCGGGGTTCTCGTTGCCGCGCAGCCTGAACACCGCCTGCCCCACGGCGAACTTGAACAGGTCGGACGTCGTGAACAGGCCGCGCGTGGCCAGCCCCCTGGCGAAGTGGTAGATCGAGGCGCCGCGCATCATCGTGTTGTCCACGTCGAAGAAGGCCGCGGCCTGCGCATCCGGTTTGACCGGTTCGATCGGCGCGACGGTGACCGCCGCCTGCGCCGCGGCCTCGCCGGCGGCCTGGGGCTGCATTTCCTGTCGTCGTCGCATAAGCCGCCACATGGGCTTCAGCTTACTTGGGCTCAACCAGACCCTCGATGTAGTCGAGGTAGCCCTCGGCCTGGGCCAGTTGGGCCTCGTCGAGCTGCTGGAGCATCGGCTTGACGGCCTCTTTCTGATCTTTGGCGAACTTCTTGATCTTCGGCGAGCGGGGCTCGGTGCGTTCGAGCCGGCTGATGCCGGCCCGGGTCGATTCCTCCATGTCCTTCAGCGTCCTGTCGATCAGCGGGCCGTCGATGGAGGAGCCGAGCAGGCTGGCGACCTCCTTGGCCCTGGCCTTGGCCGAGTCGAGCTCGCGCCGGCCGCGTTCGGCGTCGTCCGTGCTGAGGCGGACGAGCGTGGTCTCGGCGGCGCGCTTGAGCGGGTAGAGGGAGTCGCCGGGCACGGCCTGGTAGGTGGCGAAGGACGAGACCATCATCGCGCCCGCCAGCCCCACGGCGGCGAGCTGGGACAGCAGCGGCCGGCGCCGGTGGACGCGCCTGGAGGGGGTCGGCTCCGGCTCCTCGACGAGCGCGCCGGAGAGGAGCTCGGCGCGCAGCCGGTCCTTGAAGGCCTGTTCGGGGGTGCCGCCGAGAGGCAGGCTCTGGAGCTCCGTGAGCTGCTCGAGCACGCGGTCCCGCCGCTGGCGCGCGCTACTCATGGGAGCTCCCTGACACGTTCGGCCGTGACACCTGTCCTAACGAGGGGCGGATGGTGGAGGTTACGCCAGATCGTGCTTGAGCGCCCTGGCCAGCGCTCTGATGGCACGGAACTGCAGCGCTTTGATCGCTCCACTCTTCTTCCCCATGATCAGCGCGGTTTCCGCGAGCGAGAGGCCGTGCAGGAAGCGCAGGACCACGCATTCCTGCTGTTCGGGATTGAGATCTCGGACGGCCCGCAGCACCCGGTCGTTGATGATGGCCGTGACCACCGCGTTCTCAGGGATGTGGGAGCCGTCGAGAGGTACGTCGATCACCTCTCCCGTCGGGATCTCCAGGCGGTAGCGGCCGGACTTGAAGTGGTCGGTCACGAGGTTTCTGGCGATGGTCACGAGCCAGGCCCCGAAGTCGCGGCCCTGCCAGGTGAAGTCACCGATCCGGCGCAGGGCGCGCAGGAAGGTCTCGCTCGTGAGGTCCTCGGCGAGCGGGTGGGAGCCCACCCGGAAATAGATGTAGCGGTAGACCAGGTCCACGTAGCGGTCATAGAGCGTGCCAAAGGATTCCGTGCAGCCGTTCTTGGCATGCAGCACCAGCGCACGGACGTCGTCGGGGACTTCTTCGCGCACGGCAAGCTCGCCCGTCCGGGCAGGTCCAGCGACCGCTGGAGCAAGTAGCCCGGCGAACGGTGACGAGTCAGGCATCCGGTATCCCTAGGGGTAAGGGGTGCGGCGTGCTCGAACACTCTAGAAATCAACCGGAAATTCCACAATCCACAGCTTGCTGGCATGACTTGGCGTAATCGGCAGATACCGTTTGGACCGACCTGTTCCCTCTTCGGCTACCGGCTGGGAGGCATAGTCCGGCAGCATTGGAGTCACCATGGAGATCCTCGTTGCTGTCCTCGCATTCGCCGGTGCGGTCCTGGCCGCAGTCGCCGCCGGTGCCCTGATCCAACGCCTGCGCGACGACCCCGAGGGGTGGCTGGTCGCCTGGACCGTTGCAGTGGCGGCAGTGTGCGTCTCACTGGGTGTGATCGGCGTCGGCTACCTCATGGGGTTCGGCTCCGTCACGTTCCGGATCTACCAGGTGACAGGATCGTTGCTGGCGCCGCTCTGGCTGGCCGTCGGGCTGGTGCAACTGCTGTCGGAGAAGGCGCCGCCCAGGTTCCTGGCGTGGCTGTTCGGCATCGCGCTGACCATCGTGGCCCTCGTGATCATGGTCTGGGATCCGCTGAAGACCGACGACATGGCCAAGGTGCTGCCCACCGCGGCGAAGCACTGGAACCTCGTCCCCGACAAGCTGCTGGTCGGCGTGCACGCCATCGACGTGGTGATCATGCTGGCGATGCTGGTGGTGGCCGGGCTCAAGTGGCGCAACGGCGACGAGTACGACACCGACAACCTGCACGCGACCGCGGTCATCGTCCCCTCGGGGATCGCGCTCGTGGGCGCGATGAGGTTCGCGGTGGCGCCGTTGTTCACCACGGCGCTGCTGGCGGTGGCGGGGGCCGCGGTCTGGTACACCGTGCTGCGGCCGCTGGCGCCGTACGAGGACGACGACGAGGACGACTTCGAGCCGGACCGCGACGAGCGCTCCTCAAGGCGTGACGAGCGCTCTCAGCGCCGCGACGAGCGTGCGCAGCACCGCGAGGAGCGGCCGATGGCCCTCGACGAGCGTCAGATGCCTCCAGGGGGGCCGCACGGCATGCCTCCGGGCATGCCCCAGGGGGAGCGGCCGATGTTCCGCGACGAGGTGCCTCAGCCGGGCCGCAGGGGCATGCCCGAGCCGGTGCCGGCCGCCGACCTGCCGCCCGCGCCGCCGCGCCGGTCCCCGGGGCTGGGCGACCTGGTGGCCGAATACCGGGCGGGCGACCAGGAGATCGACTACGCCGCGCGCATGTCGCCACCGCCCGACGCGGGCCCCTCGACCGGCTACATCATGAACGGCGCCCCGGCCCAGCAGCGCCCCGACTTCGCCGCGCCGGGCACCGGCGCGATCTTCCCCGGCGCGGAGCTGTTCGCCCCCGCGCAGCCGCAGCCCGGGGGCGGCAAGCCCCTGCCCACCATCTACGGCCTGCTCACGGTCTTCACGATCATGGACGGCGCCGGCGACGCGTTCGACCGGCTGGCCGAGGCGACCGTCGAGGCCGTGCGCCGGGGCGAGCCCGACACGCTCGTCTACGCCTGCCACGCGGTGAAGTCGGCACCGCTGCAGCGCATCGTCTACGAGCTCTACCGCGACGAGGTCGCCTACCGCGACCACCAGCGCCAGCCGCACGTGGAGCGGTTCGTCAACGAGCGGCAGTCGATGGTGCTGGCCACCAACGTCATCGAGCTCAACGTCAACGCGGCGAAGGTGGTGCCGCTGCCGACGGTCAACTACTGAGCGCGGCCCTCAGCCTGCTCTCGTCCACCCGCCAGAAGTCGTGCTGCACGCCGTCGATCAGCGTGACCGGGATCATCTCCCAGTATTTCTCCCTGAGCTCGTCGGAGGTCTCGATGCTGACCTCCTCCCACGGCACGCCGAGCTCGCCCGCGACCCTGGAGATGACCTCGCGGGCGTCGTCACACAAGTGACAGCCGGGCTTGCCGAGCAAGGTGATGCGATGCATGACGCAACCGTACCCCGCTGACTTTGTGCATCGGTTCACAAAGGGATTAACCTGAAAGACGGTTCGATTCCGTCACGCGGTCCCCAAGCCGCCCGTTCCCTGGAGCACCGGCACGTGAAGAGCCCGTCCCAGCCCCGTGACCGCGGTATACCCGAGGCGACGGTCGCCAGGCTTCCGTTGTACCTTCGGGCGCTGCACGGGATGGCCGAGCGGGGCATCGCGACCGTCAGCTCTGAGGATCTGGCCGTGGCCGCCGGAGTGAACTCGGCCAAACTGCGCAAAGATCTGTCGCATCTGGGCTCTTATGGCACTCGCGGCGTAGGCTATGACGTCGAGTACCTCGTCTACCAGATCTCCCGCGAACTCGGGCTGACTCAGGACTGGGCGGTCGCGATCGTCGGAGTCGGCAACCTCGGCCGCGCGCTCGCCAACTACGGCGGTTTCGTCTCCCGGGGCTTCCGGGTCGCGGCGCTCGTGGACGCGGACCCCGAAGTCGTGGGCGACAGCATCGCGGGGTTGAATGTGGAGCACATCGACGGGCTGGAAGCCGTGATCACGCGGCGTGGAGTTTCGATCGTGGTTCTGGCGACACCGGCGGCAGCGGCGCAGGAAGTGTGCGATCGTGTGGTCGCCGTGGGCGTAACCAGCATCCTGAACTTCGCCCCAGTCGTGCTTTCCGTGCCGGACAGTGTCGATGTCCGTAAAGTCGACCTATCAATCGAACTGCAGATTCTCGCGTTCCACGAGCAACGCAAGGCTGGGGGGCCACTCATGGCGGTGGACAGTCAATGAGTGTTCTGGCTATCGGACTCAGCCACCGGACCGCACCGGTGGCGCTGCTCGAGCGCGTCTCGATGACGGGTGACGCGCTCGTCAAGCTCCTGCACGACGTGCAGGACGACCCCTGCGTCGCGGAGGCCATGGTGGTCTCGACCTGCAACCGGGTCGAGGTCTACGTCACGGTCGACCGTTTCCACGCCGCCGTCACGGCGATCAGCGGCCTGCTGGGCGTCCACTCGGGCGTCCCGGTCGAGGAGCTGGCGCCGCACTTCTACGTGCACTACGAGGAGCGCGCGGTCGAGCACCTGTTCTCCGTGGTGTGCGGCCTCGACTCCATGGTCGTCGGCGAGGGCCAGATCCTCGGCCAGGTCCGCCAGGCCCTCAAGCTGGCGCAGCGCCAGGGCACCGTGGGCGCCACCCTCAACGAGCTGGTCCAGCAGGCGCTGCGGGTCGGCAAGCGGGCGCACCACGACACCGGCATCGACCAGGCCGGCGCCTCCCTCGTCTCCGCCGGCCTCGGCCTCGCGGGCGACCTGGCCGGGCGGCGCGCCCTGGTGATCGGCGCGGGCTCCATGAGCTCGCTGGCCGCCGTCACGCTGGCGCGCTCCGGGGTCACCGACATCGTCGTGGCCAACCGCACCTACGAGCGGGGCGCCCGGCTGGCCGAGTCCGTCGGCGGGCGGGCGGTGGAGTTCTCCGACGTGGCCGCCGAGCTGGCCGCGGCCGACATCGTCATCACCTGCACCGGCGCGGGCCGCCACATCGTCACGCCCGGCATGCTGACCGGGCCGGCGTTCCTGCTGGACCTGGCGCTGCCGCACGACATCGACCCCGCCGTGCGCGCCGTCCCCGGCGTCACGCTGGTCGACCTGGAGACGATCCAGGAATCAGGCATCGGCTCGCGCGAGGGCGACGCCGTCCAGTCCGTACGCACCCTCGTCAAGGAAGAGCTGCGGGCCTTCCTCGACGCCGAGCGGGCGGCCAAGGTCACCCCGACCGTGGTCGCGCTGCGCAGCAAGGCGGCGAGCGTGGTCGAGTCGGAGCTGGGGCGCCTGCTGATGCGCGTGCCCGACCTTGACGAACGCGCGAAGGACGAGGTCGCGATGACCGTGCGGCGGGTCGTTGACAAACTGCTGCACGAGCCGACTGTGCGTGTCAAGCAGCTCGCCACCTGCCCAGGAGGCGATCATTATGCGGAAGCCCTGCGTGAGTTGTTCAACCTGGATCCGAAGATGCCCGAGGCCGTGAGGGAGGTGGAGCTGTGATGTCCGGCACTCTACGTCTGGGCACCCGCCGCAGTCTCATGGCGACCACGCAGTCCGGAATGGTGGCCGACGCCTACACCGAGCGCACCGGGCGCGGGGTGGAGCTGGTCGGCGTCACGACGTTCGGCGACGTGACCAAGGCGCACCTGGCGCAGCTCGGCGGCACCGGCGTGTTCGTCAGCGCGCTGCGCGACAAGCTGATCGAGGACGAGATCGACTTCGCCGTCCACTCGCTCAAGGACCTGCCGACCAAGCAGGACCCGCGCTTCACGCTGGCCGCGATCCCCGCCCGGCACGACCACCGCGACGCGCTGGTCGGCGCGCACAAGTTCGCCGACCTCGCGACCGGCGCCAGGGTCGGCACCGGCTCGCCGCGCCGGGTCGCCATGCTCAACGCGCTGCGCCCCGACCTGGAATACGTGCCGATCCGCGGCAACGCCGACACGCGCATCGGCAAGGTCACCTCGGGCGAGCTCGACGCGGTCGTGCTGGCCGCGGCCGGCCTGACCCGCATCGGCCGCAGCGGCGAGATCTCCCAGATCTTCGAGGTCGAGGAGCTGCTGCCGGCCCCCGGCCAGGGCGCGCTGGCCGTCGAGTGCCTCTCCGAGCGCACCGACCTGATCGAGTTCCTGAGCGTGCTCGACGACCCGTCCACGCGCTCCGCGGTGATCGCCGAGCGTGCCGTACTGAACGCCCTCGAGGCCGGGTGCTCCGCTCCGGTGGGTGCTTTCGCGGCCGATGACGGGCAAACTCTGAACCTGACCGCCGTGGTCGTCTCCATCGACGGCCGCGAATCGGTCCGCAAGTCCGCCGCCGGCTCTCCTTCGGAGGCAGCTAACCTGGGCCGCCTCCTCGCGGCCGAGATGATCGCCGAAGGGGCCGACAGATTGATGGGGGAGCATTCCCATTGAGCTCCGATAGTCCGACCTCCGGTTTCGTCGCGTTCGTGGGCGCGGGTCCCGGCGATCCCAACCTGCTCACGCTCCGCGCCGCCGAACTGCTCGCCAAAGCCGACGCGGTGGTGCTCGACGCCGAAACACAAGCCCCGTTGCTGCGCCACTGCCGTGAAGGCGTCGAGGTCGTCGAGGGCGACTTCGTCCGGCGCGCCGCCCGGGGGCAGCTCGTGGTCCGCCTGTGCGAGGGCGACCCGATGCTGTTCTCCTCGATCACCGAGGAGGTCGCGGCCTGCGTCGCGGCGGAGGTGGACTTCGAGATCGTGCCCGGCGTGCCGCCCGCGACCGCGGTGCTGACCTACGCCGGCATCCCGGCGGCCACGGCCGTGCCCGAGTTCAGGGTCGTCGACGCCGCCCAGGAGCAAGACTGGGCCTCCCACGCCGCCAGCCGCGGCACGCTGGTCGTCTACAACGGCATCGGCGACGCCGTGGCCATCGGCAAGGCCCTCGTCGCCGGCGGCAAACCCGACACCACGCCCGTCGCGGTCAGCAGCGCCGGCACCACCACCGAGCAGTACACCGTCGTGTCCTCGCTCGGCCGTCTCCAGGCCGACCTCAAGCACGCCGGGATCACCGAGCCGGCGCTGATCGTGGTCGGCGAGGCCGTGGGGCTGCGCGACAAGCTGTCGTGGTTCGAGACCAAGCCGCTGTTCGGGTGGCGGGTGCTGGTGCCCCGTACGAAAGAGCAGTCGCGCAGCCTGTCCGACCAGCTCGTCGCCTACGGCGCGGTGCCCGAGGAGGTGCCGACCATCTCGGTCGAGCCGCCCCGCACCCCGCAGCAGATGGACCGCGCGATCAAGGGCCTGGTCACGGGCCGCTACGAGTGGGTGGCCTTCACCAGCTCCAACGCGGTCAAGGCCGTACGCGAGAAGTTCGAGGAATACGGCCTCGACGCCCGTGCCTTCGCCGGGCTCAAGGTGGCCGCCGTGGGCGACGCCACCGCGCGGGCTCTGGTGGAGTTCGGGGTCAAGCCCGACCTGCTGCCCTCCGGCGAGCAGTCGTCCGAGGGGCTGGTGGCCGAGTGGCCGCCCTACGACTCGATGCTCGACCCGATCAACCGGGTGCTGCTGCCCAGAGCCGACATCTCCACCGACACGCTCGTCGCCGGGCTCACCGAGCTGGGTTGGGAGTGCGACGACGTCACCGCGTACCGGACCGTGCGGGCCGCCCCGCCGCCCGCGCCCATCCGCGAGGCCATCAAGGGCGGCGGCTTCGACGCCGTGCTCTTCACGTCCTCGTCCACCGTGCGCAACCTCGTGGGCATCGCGGGCAAGCCGCACAACGTCACCGTGATCGCGGTCATCGGGCCGCAGACGGCCAAGACGGCCGAGGAGTTCGGGCTCCGGGTCGACGTCATGGCCGACAAACCGTCAGCCTCCGCCCTGGCCGCCGCGGTGGCCGAGTACGGAGCCAAGCAGCGCCAGGCGGCCGTGGCCGCGGGTGACACCCCGCGCAGGCCCTCGCAGAACCGCCGTGGCGCCAGGAGGAGAGCCAAGTGAGCGCCCAATACCCCGTCGCCCGCCCCCGGCGGCTGCGGCGCAGCCCGGCCCTGCGTCGCATGGTGTCGGGCACCCGGCTGCACCCGGCCGACCTGATCCTGCCCATGTTCGTCAAGGAGGGCATCACCGAGCCGCAGCCCGTGGCCTCGATGCCCGGCGTGGTGCAGCACACCCGCGACTCCCTGCGCAAGGCCGCCCACGAGGCCGCGGAGGCCGGCGTGGGCGGGCTCATCCTGTTCGGCATCCCCCAGGTGAAGGACGCGCGCGGCTCGGCCGCCGACGACCCCGACGGCATCCTGCAGAAGGCCCTGCGCGACGTGAACGCCGAGGTCGGCGACGCCATCGTGGTGATGGCCGACACCTGCCTCGACGAGTTCACCGACAACGGGCACTGCGGGATCCTGACCCCGTCCGGTGACGTCGACAACGACGCCACGCTGGAGCGGTACGCCTCGGTCGCGGTGGCCCAGGCCGAGGCCGGGTCGCAGATGGTGGCACCGAGCGGGATGATGGACGGCCAGGTGGGCGCGATCCGCGCGGCACTCGACGCCGCCGGTCACGCGAACGTGCCGATCCTCGCCTACTCCGTCAAATACGCCTCGGCCTTCTACGGCCCGTTCCGCGAGGCCGCCGAGTGCGCGCCGCAGTTCGGCGACCGCGGCTCCCACCAGCAGGACCCCGCCGGGCCGCTGGGGGAGGCGCTGCGCGAGGTGCGGCTCGACCTGGCGGAGGGCGCCGACGCGGTCATGGTCAAGCCCGCGCTGGCCTATCTCGACGTGATCACGCGCGTCCGCGATGAGGTGGACGTGCCGGTGGCCGCCTACCAGGTCAGCGGCGAATACGCCATGATCGAGGCCGCCGCGGCCAACGGCTGGGTCGACCGAGACCGGATGATCATGGAGTCCCTGGTCGCGATCAAGCGGGCCGGAGCGGATCTGATCTTGACGTACTGGGCCACGGAAGTGGCACGCGGGCTGTAACCAAGGGGTTTCCCGTCAAGTCCTGGGGCCTGTGCGTTAGAGTGCCATAACAAGTGCTGGTGTGTCCCGCGGGTGCGTAGGCGCAGATTCCGCTGACGCCCGGAGCCGGGACCACCTCAGGCACTTGGACTCGACGGGAGACACCAATGGTGGGGGTACCACTGGTTCGGCGTACCAAAAAACGGTCGCGGCCGACTCGGATCGGCACTGTGCTCGAATACGCCGCCTTGGGCTGGCCCGTGGTGCCGGGTGCCTATCCACTTCGTCACGGGTCGCGCGCCTGCTCCTGTGACCGCCTCGGCTGTCCGGACCCGGGCGCGCATCCGCTCTCGCCCGCCTGGCACGTGCAGGCCACGACGGACGCCGCCCTGCTCACGCGCTGGTGGCAGGCAGAGCCCGAGGCCAACGTCATCCTGCCCACGGGGCGCGTGTTCGACGTCTTCGACGTACCGCTCGCCACCGGCCTGTCGGCCCTCACCCGGATCGACAGGGCCGAAGCCCACTCAGGCCCGGTCGCCGCCAACGGCGACCGGGTTCTGTTTTATGTGGCCACGCGGGGCAATCCGGAGGACGAGGACGAGTGGTGGTCGTGCCAGCTCGACTGCGACCCGGCCACGATCGACGACACACCGGGGCTGCGCTGGCACTGCCGCGACAGCTACGTCCTCGCGCCGCCCTCGGCCCTCCCGACGGGTCAGCCCGTCACCTGGCTCCGCCCTCCGGACGGGCGTCCGCTGCCCGACCCGCTGCGCGTCCTGGAGTGGCTGGCGGACTGAGCGTCCCGCTCCAGGTGCCGTACGAGACCGGCGTGGTGCGCGGATAACCTGGAGCGCGTGAGCCGTACACAGAACTCCGACGCCCTGTTCGCCCGTGCCCGCGAGATCGTGCCCGGAGGCGTCAACTCTCCGGTGCGCGCGTTCGGCGCGGTGGGCGGCACGCCGCGCTTCATGGCCGCCGGGCAGGGCCCCTACATCACCGACGTCGACGGCAACCGCTACGTCGACCTGGTCTGCTCCTGGGGCCCGATGATCCTCGGGCACCGCCACCCCGCCGTCGTCGAGGCCGTCTCCGAGGCCGTGGCCGGCGGGTTCTCCTACGGCACCGCCACCCAGGGCGAGGTCGAGCTGGCCGAGGAGATCGTCGCCAGGGTCGCCCCCGTCGAGAAGGTGCGCCTGGTCAGCTCGGGCACCGAGGCGACGATGAGCGCGGTGCGGCTGGCCCGCGGGTTCACCGGGCGGTCCAAGGTGATCAAGTTCGCCGGGTGCTACCACGGGCACGTCGACGCGCTGCTGGCCGCGGCGGGGTCCGGGGTGGTGACGTTCGGGCTGCCCGACACGCCCGGTGTGACGGGGGCGTCGGCGGCGGACACGATCGTGCTGCCGTACAACGCGATCGAGGCCGTCGAGCAGGCCTTCACGACGGCCGACATCGCGTGCGTGATCACCGAGGCGTGCCCGGCCAACATGGGCGTCGTCCCGCCCGGCGACGGCTTCAACGCGCGCCTGCGCGAGCTGTGCACGGCCAACGGGGCGCTGCTGATCGTCGACGAGGTGCTGACGGGCTTCCGCGTCTCGCCCTCCGGCTGGTACGGCCTCGACCCCGTGCGGGCCGACCTGATGACGTTCGGCAAGGTCATGGGCGGCGGCCTGCCGGCGGCGGCGTTCGGCGGCCGGGCCGACGTGATGGCCTGCCTGGCGCCGGAGGGGCCGGTCTACCAGGCGGGCACGCTGTCGGGTAACCCGCTCGCGTGCGCGGCCGGGCTGGCCACGCTGCGGGCGCTCGACGCCGGGGCCTACGCGCGGGTCGACGCCGCCGCTCTGACGGTCGGCCGGGCCGCCTCCGAGGCGCTGGCGGCGGCGGGGGTGCCGCATCGGCTGCAGCGGGCGGGCAGCCTGTTCTCGATCTTCTTCACCGACGCCGAGGTGACGAACTTCGAGACGGCCAAGACCCAGAACACGGCCGCGTTCACCGCGTTCTTCCACGCGATGCTCGACCAGGGCGTCTATCTGCCGCCGTCGGCCTACGAGGCGTGGTTCCTGTCGGCCTCGCACGACGACGAGGCTCTCGGCCGTGTCGCCGACGCCCTTCCGGCCGCGGCGAAGGCGGCCGCGGCGGTCCTCTAACCGGTCGCGACGAGCGCGCGGCGGGGCTTGGTGCCGGCGTAGAGAACGCCGGAGACGATGAGCGCCGCCGCCAGAAGTTTCGGCCAGGACAGCGGCTCGCCGGTGACGAGGGCGGCCGACGACATGCCGAAGACCGGCACGAGCAGCGTGTACGGCGCCACGGTCGAGGCGTCGTAGCGGCGCAGCAGCCAGCCCCAGACGCCGAAGCCGCCGAGCGTGGAGATGAAGGCCACGTACACGAGCGACAGCCAGCCCTCAGGCGGCGAGCTCAGCACGGGGGGGCCCTCCAGCACCAGCGACATGAGCAGGAGTGGGGGCGCCGAGAAGGCGCTGACCCAGACCATGAAACGCAGGGAGTCGGGCGGGGCGGCGCGGCGCTGGACGACGTTGCCCAGGCCCCAGGCGGCCGCGGCGGCCACGCACAGGGCGAAGGCCCCCAGCGGGCCCGACACGCCGAAGTCGAACGCGACCAGGGCCAGGCCGCCGAACGCGACGGTCAGTCCGAGCACACGCCGGGCGGTGAGCCGCTCCCCGAGCAGCGTCACCGCGAAGAGCACGGTGAACAGTGCCTGCATCTGCAGGACGAGAGAGGTCAGCCCGGCCGGCATGCCCGCTCGCATACCGACGAGCAGCAGACCGAACTGGCCCACTCCGATGGTGGCCGCCACCCCCGCGACCCAGCGCCATGGGACTCCCGGCCGGCCCGCGAAGAGCAGGGCGGGGAACGCGGCCATGGCGAACCTGACTCCCGCGTACAGCAGGGGCGGGAAGTGGCGCAGGCCCACCTGCATGACCACGAAGTTGAAGCCCCAGACGGCCGCGAGGCCGACGGCGAGGGCGAGGTGACGGGGGCTCACTCAGCGAGCGGGCTTCTGGTAGCGGATGCGCTGGTCGCGGGCCTGCTCGGCAAGCACCTTGAGGTACGACACGGAGCCGGAGCGCTGCTTGTTCGTCTTCAGGATTCTCATGCATCTATTTTCATCTGCTACACATTCAATGACAAGCGAGACTTTCTACGCTAAACCGTTTAGGCTGGCTTACATGTTGGACTTGAACCGGCTCAAGGCTCTTCACGCCGTGCACGTCTACGGGTCGGTCGGTGCGGCGGCCGACGCGCTCATGGTCACCCCGTCGGCCGTCTCCCAGCAGATCGCCAAGCTGGAGCGCGAGACCGGCGCCCGGCTCATGGAGCGCAACGGGCGCGGCGTGCGCCTGACGGACGCGGCCGGCCTGCTCGCCGATCACGCCGAACGCATCCTCGCCCTGGTCGAGACCGCCGAGGCGGACTTCGAGGCGCTGCGCGGCGAGGTCGTCGGCCGGCTGAACGTCGCCGCCTTCCCCACCGCCGTCCGCGGCCTCATGCCGGGGGCCCTCGCCGCGCTCAAGGAGCGTCACCCCGACCTGTGGGTGCAGCTCAACGAGCGCGAGCCCGAGCGCGTGGTGCGCGAGGTGGCCAGGGGAGAGCTGGACCTCGGCGTGATCCAGGACTGGCTGAACCGGCCGATGGCGCTGCCCGACGGCCTGTCCAAGGCCACGCTGCTCGACGACATCGCCGACGTGGCCGTGCCCGCCGGTCATCCGCTGGCCGGCGGCAAGGAACTGGAGCTGGCCGCGCTGCACGGCGAGCGGTGGATCAGCTCCACGCCCGGCACGGTCTGCCACGACTGGCTGGTCTTCACGCTGCGCAGCGCCTCGCTGGAGCCGGTGATCGCCTGCATGGCCGACGAATACCCGACCCAGCTCGCCCTGGTGGCGGCCGGGCTGGGCTGCGCGATCGTGCCGCGGCTCGGCCGGGACTGCGTGCCCGACGGGGTGAGCCTCGTACCGATCCGGCCGCGCCAGACGCGGCGCATCTACGCGGTCTGGCGCACGGACGCGGCCCGCCGCCCCGCGATCAGGGCCGCGGTGGAGGCACTGGCCGAATCGAGCAGGAAACAGGAGAACGCCTGGGCGGTCACCTAAGGGCCCCGTCCGCTCAGCCCGTCAGCTCAGGGCGATCGCCACGACGCCGCCCAGGATCACGGCCGCCGCCAGGAGGCGGCGCCGCAGGTCGCCCTCCGCCAGCAGGCGCCCGCCGAGCACCACCGCGATCAGCACGCTGATCTCGCGCGCCGGCGCCACCACGCTGACCGGTGCCATCGTGAACGCGACCAGCACCAGCAGGTACGACAGGAAGATCAGGACGGCCGCCCCCACCACCCGGTACCGATGCTCCCGCCAGACCGGCGCCACCAGGCGCCGCCGCGTCCCCAGCACGAAGGGCGTGAGCACGAGGGCGCGGCCGGTGTCCGTCAGGTAGTTGAGCACCACGGGCGCCACGGCGAACGCGCTCACCACCTGCGAGTCCCAGACCGTGTAGCCGGCGATGAACAGCCCCACCACCAGCCCGGGGCCCACCCCCCGAAGCCCTCCGCTGCCCATCAGGAACACCCCGATCCCGACCAGCGCGATCCCCGCGACACCCGCGGGCGACGGGCGCTCGTCCAGGAACAGCACCGCCACCAGGCTGGCCAGCACCGGCCCCGTGCCGCGCGCCACGGGGTAGACGACGGACAGGTCGCCCTTGCCGTAGCCGCGCTGGAGCAGCACGAAGTAGCCGAGGTGCAGGGCCGTGCTGCCGCCGATCACGGCGAGGTCCCGCCACGTGACGGCAGTGCCCGTGACCAGGAGGAACCCGGCGAACAGCGGGCTCCAGAGCACGGTCGAGGCGACGGCGGCCAGCCAGACGAAGACGAGTCCGTCGGCCTGCGAGGCCCGCTTGCTCAGCAGGTTCCAGCCGGCGTGGGCGACCGCGGCGACGAGGATGAGGGCGAGTGCCCATGGACTCACTCGGCGGCTCCTTCCGAAGCCCCGACTTTACCTTCGCCGGATCCGGCACGGCCGTGTGGCCCGGCCGACCGGATAGGCTGTGCGCACCATGGCTGAAACCACCGTCGTTCACCTTTTGCGCCACGGTGAGGTGCACAACCCCGGGGGCATCCTCTACGGCAGGCTGCCCGGTTTCCACCTGTCGGAGACCGGTCAGCTCATGGCCGAGACGGTCGCCAAGGCGATCGGCGGCCGTGACATCGCCGTGCTCTACAGCTCGCCGATGGAGCGCGCGGTCGAGACGGCCACACCGCTGGCCGACAAGCTCGGCCTCGAGATCGTCCAGGACGAGCGCCTGATCGAGGCGGGCAACCTCCTTGAGGGCCGCAGGCTGGGCCAGGGCATGGCGGTGCTGCGCAACCCGCGCAACTACCGCTATTTCTGGAACCCGCTGCGCCCGTCCTGGGGCGAGGCCTACCCGGCAATCGTGGCGCGCATGAAGTCGATGATCGACGAGGCCAGGGCGGCGGCCCGGGGGCACGAGACGGTCCTCGTCAGTCACCAGCTCCCGATCTGGGCGATCAGGTCGGCCGCCGAGGGCCGCAGGCTCTGGCACGACCCGCGGCGCAGGCAGTGCGCGCTGGCCAGCCTCACCACGCTGACGTTCGACGGCGATCGCCTGATCAGCATCGGCTACAGCGAGCCGGCGGGCTCACTGGACACGGGACCGTCCATCCCCGGGGCCTGATGTCCGGGCCATGGGGGCACCCCGGTAGAGTTGCAAGCTCTACCGGTTGTAGTACAAGGAGATCTTCCTCCGTGCGCGCCAAGTCCCTCTCCCTCATTCTCCTGGCCGTGCTGGCCGCGGGCTGCGCCGGCAACCAGGGCGGTCAGCCGCAGGCGGGTGACACCCGCTTCGTCGCGGGTGACGGGAAGTTGCAGGTGTTCGCCGCGAGCGAGCGCAAGCCCGCCCCCGCGATCGAAGGGCCGACCCTCGACGGCGCCACCGCCTCGCTGGCCGCGCACAAGGGCAAGGTCGTCGTGCTCAACTTCTGGGCCTCGTGGTGCGGCCCGTGCCGGGCCGAGGCGCCGGTGCTCAAGGAGGTCGCGGCCAAGACCAAGGCCAGCGGCGTGGAGTTCCTCGGCGTCGACTTCAAGGACCGCCAGGCCGACGCGAAGGCGTTCGAGCGGACCGAGCAGACCGGTTACCCCCACATCTTCGACCAGCCGGGCAAGGTGGCGCTGGCCTTCCAGGGCACGGTGCCGCCCGCGGCCATCCCGTCCACGCTGATCATCGACGCGCAGGGCAGGATCGCGGCCAGGGCGCTCGGCGCGGTCAAATACACCGACCTGATGAACGCGGTGACCAAGGTGCGCGATGAGTGACGTCGTCGCCTCGGGCTCGCTGCTGCTCGCGGTGCCGATCGCGGTGCTCGCCGGGGTGGTGTCGTTCCTGTCGCCGTGCGTGCTGCCGCTGGTGCCCGGCTACCTGTCCTACGTCACCGGCATGAGCGCCGACCCCAAACGGGGGCGGCTGGTGCTCGGGGCGCTGCTGTTCGTGGCCGGGTTCGCGGTCGTGTTCGTGCTCAGCGGGGCGCTGTTCGGCGGGCTCGGCGCGGCCATGCTGGGCAACGCCGAGATCATCACGCGGGTGCTCGGCGTGCTGACCATCCTGCTCGGGCTGGCCTTCCTGGGCCTGCTGCCCGGGCTGATGCGCGACGTGCGCATCCACCGGCTCCCGGCGGCGGGCCTGGCCGGCGCGCCGCTGCTCGGGGTGGTGTTCGGGCTGGGGTGGACGCCGTGCATCGGGCCCACGCTGGCCGTCGTGCTGACGCTCGGGCTCAACGAGGGCAGCGCCACCCGCGGCGCCCTCCTCGCCGTCGCGTACGCCCTGGGTCTCGGCCTGCCCTTCGTGGTGGCGGCGCTGGCGTACAGCAGGGCCCTGCGGACGTTCAGGGCCATCCGTAAGCACTCGCGCCTGATCACCAGGATCGGCGGCGGCATGATGGTGGCCGTCGGCGTGCTGCTGGTGAGCGGACTCTGGGGACAAATGATCGCGGCCATGCAGGGAATGATCGGCTCCTTCGAGCCGGTGATCTGATGAGCGTCCAGGAGTTGGAGAAGGAGCAGTCCCCCAACCGGGCCTCGTTCGGGCTGGTGGGCTGGCTGCGCTGGGGCTGGCGCACGCTCACCTCGATGAAGACGGCGCTGATCCTGCTGTTCCTGCTCGCGCTCGGCTCGGTGCCCGGCTCGCTGGTGCCGCAACGCGGCGTCGATCCCGACAAGGTCGCGCGGCTCTACGAGCAGAACCCGGCGCTGGCCGAGTGGTACGACAGGTTCCAGCTCTTCGAGGTGTTCACCTCGGCCTGGTTCGCGGCCGTCTACCTGCTGCTGTTCACCTCGCTGATCGGCTGCATCATCCCGCGCACCTCGGTCTACCTGCGTGAGCTGCGCCGCAAGCCGCCCGCCGCGCCGAAGAACCTGTCCCGCCTGCCCCACCACGCCTCGGTCGAGGGCGACCTCGACGTCGAGGAGGCCGCCCGGCGGCTGCGCGGGCGGCGCTTCCGCGTCGTGACCGGCGACGGCTGGGTGGCTGCGGAGAAGGGCTATCTGCGCGAGACCGGCAACCTGGTCTTCCACGTCGCGCTGATCGGCATCCTGCTCGCGATCGGCGCCGGCTCCCTGTTCGGCTACCGGGGCAACGTCCTGGTGGTCGAGGGCGACGGGTTCGCCAACACCGTGGCCGCCTACGACCGGTTCATGCCGGGCAACCAGGTGTCGGCCGAGTCGCTGGAGCCGTTCTCCTTCCAGCTCTCCGAGTTCAAGGTCGCCTACCAGGTCGCCGGCGACAAGCGGGGGCAGGCGCTCGACTACTCGGCCTACCTCAAGGTCAACGACTCGCCGCAGGCGCCCGCCCGCGACTACGTGCTCAAGGTCAACGAGCCACTCGAGATCGACGGCACGCAGACCTACCTGATCGGCAACGGCTACGCGCCCGTGTTCCGGGTCACCGACGGCAAGGGGCAGGTCGCCTTCGAGGGGGCCGTGCCCTGCCTGATCGAGGAGAAGGGCACGATGACCTCCGGGTGCGTGCTCAAGGCGCCCGACGCGCAGCCGGAGCAGCTCGGGTTCCTGCTGCGGTTCCTGCCCACCAGCGTGCCGCTGACCGACGGCACCCACGCCTCCGCCTTCCCCGGCGAGCTCAACCCCGAGGTGCAACTCCTGGGCGCCTTCTCCGGCGACCTGGGCGTACGCTCCGGCAAACCCCAGTCGGTCTACGAGCTGGCCGAGCCGGAGGTCATGAAGAAGCTCAAGCCGCTGGTGATGGGCTCCGCGGTGCCCAAGCCGCTGGCCGTGGGGCAGTCGGTGGACCTGCCCGGGGGAGTGGGCAAGCTCGAGTTCACCGGGGTCAAGGAGTGGATCACGCTCCAGACGGCCTACGACCCTGGGCGCGTTCCCGCCCTGATCGCCGGGGGCCTGGCGGTCGTCGCCATCGCGGCCTCGCTCATGATCCGCCGTCGCCGGGTGTTCGTGCGGATCACCGAGGGCAGGGCCGAGGTGGGCGGTCTGACCCGTACAGAGGGCTCCGCGGCGGGCTTCACCGAGGAGTTCGCCGACATCGTGAAGGTTCTATCAGCAGGAGCAAAGGATGTCCGCTGAGCAACTCGCCGAGCTAAGCGACCTGTTCGTCGTCGCCGCCGTCCTGCTCTATGTCGTCGCCATGGTCGGGTTCGCGATCGAACTCGCCTTCGGCAGGGCCCGTTCCGACAAGGCCGCCGCGGCGGTCGGCGCCAAACAGCCGGTCACGGTCGGCGCGTCCGGCGCCGCGACGGAAGCCGGCGAACCGGCGGCCGACGCGCCGGTGACCGATGCCCCTGCGGGGAAGGGGCCGTCGCGCGGAGCCGTCCGGGCGGGGACGGCGGCTCTCGTGCTGGCCTGGCTCGGCTGGGCCGCCAACTTCGGCGCCATCCTCACGCGCGGCCTGTCCGTGGACCGGTGGCCCTGGGGCAACATGTACGAGTTCGTGGTGGCGATCTGCTTCGCCGCCGTGACCGCGTTCCTCGCCACCCAGCTCCGCCACAACGTCCGCTTCCTCGGCGCCTTCGTCATGGTCACCGCCGCGCTCGGCCTCGGCCTGGCCGTCAAGGTGTTCTACACGGCCGCCGGGCCGGTCGTGCCCGCGCTCGACTCCTACTGGATCGCCATCCACGTCAGCGCCGCCATCGTCGCCAGCGGCCTGCTGACGCTGGCGGGGGTCGCGGGCGTCCTCTACCTGCTGCGCGGCGACGGGGTGTCCCGCCTGCCGGCGCGCGCCGACCTTGAGCGGGTGGCCCACCGGGCGATCGTCTTCGCCTTCCCGCTGTGGACGTTCGCCGTCATCGCCGGCGCGCTCTGGGCGGACCGCGCCTGGGGCCGCTACTGGGGCTGGGACCCCAAGGAGGTCTGGTCGTTCATCACCTGGGTGGCCTACGCCGCCTACCTGCACGCCAAGGCGACGGCGGGCTGGCGGGGCAGGAACGCGACGATCGTGCAGCTCGTCGCGTTCGGCTGCCTGCTGTTCAACCTGATCGGCGTCAACATCTTCATCGACGGCCTGCACAGCTACGCCGACGTCGACTAGCCGCGCACAGCGCGTTCTCGCCGCAGGAGTCGCAGGAGAACCGGTGGTCCCCTTTCTCAAGGGGACCTCGGGGTCAGGTCAGTCGTCGCCGCGCATGCGGCGATCGAGGTCACGAAGGAAGTCGGGGTCGTCGTCCGGCCCCTTCGGCATGCCCGGACCCGGGGGAACGGGCCACGGCGTGCGCGGCGCCCGTGGACGGCCGCGCGCCATCCACACCAAGCCGCCAAGAATCGGGATCAATACGACGATCAGGATCCAGAGGGCTTTTGGTACGTTCCTAACCTCATCTTCGGGCGAAGTGACCACGTCGAACAGTGAGAAGAACCAGAAGGCCAGCAGCGCCAGGCCGATCAGAACACCTGCCATGCCCGAACTGTAAGCCATCCGCGACGTGATCGTGCTTCCCGATGTCCCATTTCGGGTGACTAGGGGAAGATCCGCGTCGTACGGTGGAACCCGATGGGGCGGTGTCCACGGGGCTCCTCGGGCGTTGAGAGGTGCGATGGCCTTCACCGGTGACAAGGGCCGTCATAGGCGCGGCCGCTGGTGGCGGCGCGGTTCCTACCTCTTCTCGCGCCGTAGGGAGGCGCCTCCCAACGCCGACCGCTCGTTCTGGTCCTACGCTCGCGAGAAGCATCAGGAGGCCCGCTTGGCCGCAAGGGGACGCAACGGGGCCGATCGGCGCAATCGGATGGGCACCGGCGAGCTGAGCGGCGCAGGCGGAGGGGGCGGCAGCGGTGGCGGTGGCGGCGGCCGGGAACGCATCTCCTGGCCGGGCGGTGGGCAACCCGAGCGCGTGGTGTGGCCGGTCCAGGACACCGAACGCCGGGAGGCGAGCTGGGACGGCTTCGCCCTACGCGAACGCGGCGAACGCCTGCCCGCCGCCGTCGTCGAAGAGCGCCCCCGCTACACCTGGTACGACTTCGAGCTTGACGACCAGCCCCCCAGGGCCCAGCCCAACCGCCCCGAGGCGCCCTCGCTGGGCGACGGCCTGCGCCACTGCGGAAGGCTGGAGCGCATCCTGCACCGCCAGTGGGACGTCAGACTGGGCCCGCCGCCCATCGACGTCGTACGCGCCGTGGAGAGCCTGGCCCGGCTGCCCGAGCGGCTGAAGGAGAAGCTCGCGACCGGCCTCGAAGGCATCTACGTCGGCCCCGGCGGCGTCCCCGACCTCGACGACATGAGTTACTTACGCGGCGCCCCGTTGCCGTCGGGGCGCGCGACCTGGGACATCTGCGCCGGCGCGTACGGCGACCGCAAGATCGTGGTGGGCGACCGTCCCTCTCCCACGCCGGACGTGATGATGCACGAGGTCGGTCACGCGATCGACGACGTCGACTCGGCGTACGGCGACTGGGTCTCGGATTCGCCCGAGTTCGTCCGGCTCTATGACACGGCCCTGCCGCTGCTGGCCTCGACCTTCCACCGTCAGGGAGGAGGGCTCGGCCGCAAGGAGTTCTTCGCCGACGCCTTCGCCGCCATCGCCTCTCGTCAGCGCCCCGCCCTCGTCGACATGCTCGGGGGTGACACGAGGATGGCGCTCGACATCATGCTGTTCTTCAACAGGCGCTACGGAATCTAGGTGATCGGCCATGTACGTCATCCGGCTCGCGGACGGGACGTTGCGCGTACCGCAGAGCCTGACCAGCGCGGACGGGCACCTGATCGGCAACGCGTACGTGGAGGTACAGCCCGGTGACCCCGACTACGACCAGTGGCTGCCGGAGTCGCTGACCGAAGAGGAGGCGGACTCGCGCCGCCGGCGCTGGGAAGAGGAGAACGACGATCTCGAACGCGAGTTCCTGGCCTTCAAGGCGGAGCAGGAGGACGCCTGATCAGGCGAACGGACAGGCGCCAGCCACGGTCGGCGGATGGCGCCGCCCTGTGCTTGCCGTACGGAAGTGTGGCCGGAAGCACGCGAACAGTGGGTTCCGCCCGACGGTGATCCTGGCATAGGTGCAGAGGGTGCCACCTGCGGCGGACCGCTGTTACTCGGCCCACCGTGCCGGATCACCGGCTAGACGGAACGTCAGACGCGCGGGGACTCACCTGCTGGCCTGTCGGCCGTAAGAACGTCCTCGCCTCGGAGAAGGGCGTGAACTTCCGACTCGCGGAAGCGCCGGTGCCCTCCGGGGGTGCGGATACTGCTGATGCGGCCTGCCGCAGCCCAGCGCGTAACCGTCTTTGGGTCTACCCGGAAGAGGGCGGCAACCTCTCCTGGGGTCAGCAGACGCTCGCTGCTACTCTCCACCAATCTCTCCCCCTCGCATCCCGCTTCCTGCCAGCGGGCGGACAGGTAACAAGTGTGTCGAGCGAAGCCTGATTTATCCGTGGTTTTCGACAAAGATCACGGGTTGTTATCAGCTGACTGCCCGATTGTTATATGATAGAGCCTCTTTGGGGCTCTCGTGGGTGTTTCTTTACGAAACTCCCTAACTGGAACAGTAGCAGCGCCCGCGTCCGATGCGAAGAGCGACCGCAGGGCAGGTCCGAGTAACCTCGACCTGTGCGTACCGTTCTCGTTTACACCGCGTCGCGGATCGGCCTGTTTGTTGTGACCCTGGGTGTGCTGTACCTGATCGGCCCCCTGCTCGGCCTGACAAACCCGCTGGCGCTGATCCTGGTTTCTTTCTTGATCAGCGGCATTGCGAGCTACGTCCTGCTGTCCAGGCAGCGCGACGCGTTGAGCACGCGTATCAGCGACAGGGTCGACCGGCCGAAGCCGCAAGGCGACTAGGGCAGGGGGAACATGCCAATCCGGGCATGGTACTCCCGTCCGAGTCTCGTTGTGTCGCTACCGACAAGTAGTCCTCTGCTATGCGTGTAAAACGCCTTCACGCCGATGCCGCGCTCCCGCCCGGGATTCCAACTCAGCGCCTTTCCGGTACGCGGATGAATGGCGCCGATCCCCGGCCGTGACACCGCTCCCGGGCCCCGCGAGTCCCGCCCCTGCGGATTGTCCAGCCAGCGCTGATGCCCGCCGACGTACACCGCCGAGCCGGTCACCGCCACCGCGTAGAGCGAATCGCCCCCTGTGGCGTTGACCCAGGTCGGCCTGATGGCGGAGCCTCGCGCGTAGGTCTCGTACCGGGCGGCGGTGTCGCACATCCCGCCCTTGGGGCCGCCGGTGGTGACGACCACGAAATACTTTCCGTCCGGTGAGAAATCGAGGCCGCGGACGTATGAGGGGAACGCGCTCGCGCAGCGGCGCGCGTACGCCTCGGTGCGCCAGGGGGCGACTTTCGCCGTGGCGCCGCTGACGTCGATCAGCCCGAGCTGGGGCCGGGAATGGCCGTCGAGCGTGGTGAACGAGCCGTCCACCGCCAGCCGGCCGCCCGAGACGGCCAGCGCGTAGACCTTCACCTGTGAGGTCAGCGGCCCGTCCGGGATGATGGCGAACGCCGGGTCGGGCGCGCCCGTGGCCGCGTCGAGCCTGGCCAGCGCGGTGCGCGGGCTGCTGAAGTCGCCCCCCACATAGAGCTTGGCGCCCTGCCTGACCAGCGAGGTCACCATCCCGCCGCCGATGCGCGGCGCGAAGCCGGGCACGAGCGAGCCGTCGGCCAGGCTGAGCCGGGCCAGCGCCCTGGAGCGCCCGTGGTCGACACCGTGGAACTCGCCTCCCACGTAGACGGTGCCGCCCTCGCCCGCGGCCAGGCCGTACACCGGGCCCGAGACGCTCGGCGCGAAGTGCGGCAGCACGCGGCCGGTGGCCAGGTCGTAGGCGAAGAGGTTGTCGCGCGGGTAGGTGGTGGCGCGGGCGGCGTCGCTCACCTCACTGAACGAGCCGCCGACGATGACGGTGCCGCCGACGACGGCGATGGCGTTGACGATGCCGTCGAGCACATGAGGGGTGCTGTCGATCGGGTCGGCCGACACGACGCTCGAATGCGCGACGGGAGCCGAGGCGATGATCGCCGCAAGGGCGACACGGGCAAGCATTCGCCAAGTTCTAGCAGACGTTCGGTAGTCTCGCGGCTACTTTCCGTTGATTGTCCCGATAGCCCCTCTCAGAGAGATTGGGGCGTCGTCCCCATAGGCTGTGCGTATGACGCGCGCTCAATTGGACAAACAGCCGGGCGAGGTCGCCGCGATGTTCGATCGCACGGCCCGGCGCTACGACCTGGTCAATGACGTGATCTCCCTCGGGCAGGTCAGGCTGTGGCGCAAGGCGGTGGCCGCCGCCGTCGACGCGGGGCCCGGTGAGATCGTCCTCGATCTGGGAGCCGGCACCGGCACGTCCACCGACGCGTTCACCACGCTGGGCGCGCGGGCCATCGCCTCCGACTTCTCGTTCGGCATGCTGAGCACCGGCGTACGGCGCCACGGTGGCAACGCGCTGTCGGGGCCGGGGGTGCCGTTCATCGCGGGTGACGCGCTGCGGCTGCCGTTCGCCGACGGGGTGTTCGACGCGGTGACGATCTCGGTCGCGCTGCGCAACGTGCACGACACCTCTCAGGCGCTGCGGGAGATGCTGCGGGTCACCAAGCCGGGCGGGCGTCTGGTGGTCCTGGAGTTCTCGCACGTGACGGTCGGCGCGTTCGACCGGGTCTACCGCGAATACCTGATGCGGCTGCTGCCGAAGATGGCCAGGGTGTTCGGGTCCAACGACGACTCCTACGAATACCTGGCCGAGTCGATCAGAGACTGGCCCGACCAGCCGACGCTGGCCCGGACGATCCAGGGCGCCGGCTGGGAACGGGTGGCCTGGCGCAATCTCACGATGGGGATCGTCGCCATGCACCGAGGGTTCAAGCCCGCTTCAGCTCGATCGTGAGCAGATGGGCCCAGCGGGGGTGGCGGGAGAAGGTCACCTCCTTGGTGAAGCAGGCCACCCGGATCTCGGGGATGTAGTCCTCGAACAGTTCCGGGCTCATGCCCGACCTGCACCAGATCAGCAGCGCCGTGCCGTCCGGCGTCGACCGCATGCGGACGATGAGGGGCAGGCGTCCCTCGGGGGTGCGCATCGACGTACGCAGGCAGAGCCCCTGGAAGCGGTGGCGTAGCGCCACGCGTCCGGCCGCCCTGCGTACGGGTGGGATCGTGCCGCCGGCGAGCACCGCCCCCGCGAGCAGTGCCGCCGCCACCGGCCCGAGCCACTGGAACAGCGGGACGGCGACCATCGGAACGGCGACGGCCAGGGCGATCTCGGTCCTCCATCGCCAGACCAGGCCCGTGGTGGCGACGAGGTCGTGTGCCCTGGCTATCTTCGGGTGCTTCCTGGGGAATCCGTCCCCGGGGCTGAACTTGCGCGGAGGCGGTTCGCTGACCGGCTCGTCCTGGGGCGGCGACTCCAGGATCTCCTTCTTGCGCGCCTCGAACCTGGGGTCGTGGTAGCGTCGCCCGCCCCAGCCGGACCTGTCGATCTCCCAGCCTTGCTCCCTCGCGTAGTCGTTGGGCCTGCGCCAGAACCAGCGATTGGCGGCGATGGTCAATCGCGACCATCCGCCCCTGCGATCTCCGCTGTCACC
Organism: Nonomuraea sp. NPDC050643; assembly: GCF_040654715.1. Lineage (NCBI taxonomy): Bacteria > Bacillati > Actinomycetota > Actinomycetes > Streptosporangiales > Streptosporangiaceae > Nonomuraea > Nonomuraea sp. NPDC050643. The sequence continues at coordinate 120,508 of NZ_JBFAIM010000012.1, forward strand.
TGTAGCGTCGGTCATGTCCGCGGCTCCAAATTCCGCTCTTCGGTCAGAGTCGGGGTGCTACGCGGTATGGGCGGATGGGGTCCCACCATCCGCCCGCACGCGTCTGGCGAAAACCTCGTTTCCATCTGGCCCGCTTTCCTGCCTGCGGGCTACCCTCAGGGTGTGCCGCAGGGCGGCCCCGTGCAATTCCCGCCGAGAATACGCCGGGGACTCCTTGTGAAACACAAATCATCCTTCCCGGCGACGATTGCGTGCGCGCCACCACGGGCATATAAGGCGGAATGTCCGAGAGGAGCCTGAGTGATCGGGGAGATCAATCCGATACTCCGCCGCCGGAAACTCGCCACTGAGCTGCGGCGGCTTCGCGAAGACCGAGGGCTCAACGGCGTGCAGGTGTCGCAGGCGCTGCACTGGTCGACGTCGAAGCTCTCCCGCCTCGAGACCGGACAGGTCGCCCCCTCCGCCAAGGACGTGGCCCGGCTGCTCAAGCATTACGCCGCCGCCGACGACGAGGCCGGCCTGCTGCTGGAGCTGGCCGCCAACCACGTCGCCAAGGGCTGGTGGGAGTCCTACTCCGACGTCCTGACCGAGGTCTCGCTGGAGTACATCGGCCTCGAGGACGGCGCCCGGGCGGTCAAGGCCTGGAACAACAACGTGCTGCCGGGGCTGCTGCAGACCCGCGCGTACGCCAACGAGCTGGCCCGGCTCTACCGCGCGGTGGAGCTGGCCACACCCAGGACGATCGAACGCAGGACCCGGGCCCGCATGCGCCGCCAGCAACTGCTGACGGGCGACCGGCTGACCTACACCGCGGTGGTGGAGGAGGCGGCCCTGCGCCGCCGGTTCGGTGAGGCCGACACGGCGATGATGCGCGAGCAGTTACGCCATCTGCTGAAACTTTCGGACCTGCCGAATATCACCATTCACGTCATGCTGCTGGAGCAGGCGCATCCGATCGACTTATCGAGTTTCGTGCATCTGCAGTTTCCCGCGATGCCGCTGCTCGGCCCGATTTCCGGTGACGTGGTCTACACGGAGGATTATCCGGCGCTGGAGTTGATCGAGGCCGAAGATCGGGTCTATCGATATTCGGTGTTATTCGATCTCCTGCGGGAGGCCGCGCTCGACGAAGAAGCATCTCGAGATCGCATCGCCTCGCTGGCAGGACTCTGAGCGCCTGGGGCCCTGCTGCTAGCGTGACGATCATGACGCTGCGGCCACAGGCGACACACCGTCCTCTTCGATCACAGAACAGCACCCCGACTGCCACTATGTACAGGAAAAGCAGTAGACTGCGGGCCGACAAGTTTGTGAAGGGGTTCACAAAGGAACGAAGGCGCGACACCCCGAGGCCTTCGAGCGTGTAGGACAGGACGAGTCCAGTGACCGTGCCAACAGCCGCCCGCCAAGCGCAGGAGCTCGACGCGAGAAAGCGACGTAGGTGCCGACGAGTGGCGAAGCGGGCGCGACCATGAGCACACATGACGCCGACGTCATCGTCGTCGGCGCCGGTCCCGCCGGTTCCGCGACCGCCTGGTACCTCGCCCAGTCCGGGCTCGACGTGCTGCTCCTGGAGAAGACCAGGTTCCCCCGCGAGAAGGTCTGCGGCGACGGCCTGACCCCGCGTGCGGTCAAGCAGCTCCAGAACATGAGCGTCGACATCGACGCCCCGGGCTGGATCAGGAACAAGGGTCTGCGCGTCGTCGGTGGCGGCCTGCGGTTCGAGCTCGACTGGCCGCAGCTCGAGCGCTTTCCCGACTTCGGGCTCGTACGCACCCGCCAGGACTTCGACCAGATCCTCGCCGCCAACGCCGTCAAGAACGGCGTACGCCTCATGGAGGGCGTCACCGTCACCGGTCCCGTCCTCGACGACCGCAGCGGGCACATCGTCGGCGTGACGACCAAGGGCGGCGACGAATACCGCGGCCGCCTGGTCGTGGCCGCCGACGGCAACAGCACCCGCCTGGCCCTGGGCATGGGCCTGCACAAGCGCGAAGACCGCCCGATGGGTGTGGCCGTGCGGACATACTTCGAAAGCCCCCGCCACGACGACGACTACCTCGAGACCTGGCTGGAGCTCTGGGACGGCGACACGCTGCTGCCCGGCTACGGCTGGGTGTTCGGCGTCGGCGACGGGACCTCCAACGTGGGCCTCGGGCTGCTCAACACCAGCGCCCAGTTCGGCAACATCGACTACCGCGACCTGCTGCGCCGCTGGTGCCGCGCGATGCCGCCCGAGTGGGGCTTCACCGAGGAGAACATGACGGGCCCGATCCGTGGCGCCGCGCTCCCCATGGCCTTCAACAGGCAGCCGCACTACACGCGGGGCCTGATGCTCGTGGGCGACTCCGGCGGCTCGATCAACCCCTTCAACGGCGAGGGCATCGCCTACGCCATGGAAACCGGCGAAATCGCCGCCGAGATCATCGCCAAGGCCCTCAAGGACACCACTCCCGCGCAGCGCGAGCGGATCCTGCGGACCTATCCTCAAGTACTGAAGGACGCCTACGGCGGATACTTCACGCTCGGGAGACTGTTCGTCGAGGCGATCGGGAAGCCGGGAGTGATGAGCTTCGGGACCAGGCACGGGCTGCCTCACCCTAGGCTGATGCGCTTCGCGCTCAAACTCCTTGGTAATCTCACCGACCGGCGAGGCGATGCGTCAGACATGATCATCAACGCACTCTCAAAGGTCGCCCCACCAGCATGAATCTCAGAACTCACAGATCCGGCTGCGCGCCCGCGCGCGCGGCGACTCCAGAGGAGGCGTAGCGATGGACCTTTACGTGCCCATCCTGGTGCTCGCCGTTCTCGCGGGGGGCTTCGCGATCTTCTCGGTCGCCATCGCTCCCTTCACCGGTCCCAAGCGCTGGAACCGCGCGAAGCTTGACGCCTACGAATGCGGCATCGAGCCGACGCCCCAGCCTGTCGGTGGTGGACGGTTCCCGCTCAAATACATGATCACGGCGATGCTCTTCATCGTCTTCGACATCGAGATCATCTTCCTTTACCCGTGGGCCGTCTCGTTCGCGCCGCAGACGGACGACCTCGGCCGCGTGCTCTCCTCGGGCCTCGGCCTGTTCGCGCTCGTCGAGATGCTGCTGTTCATCGTCACCGTGCTCGTCGCCTACGCGTACGTGTGGCGCCGCAAGGGTCTGGACTGGGACTGAAAATGGGACTTGAAGAGAAACTCCCCAGCGGGTTCATCCTCAGCACGGTCGAAGCGGCCGCCGGATGGGCGCGTAAGAACTCCGTATGGCCGGCCACGTTCGGCCTCGCGTGTTGCGCCATCGAGCTGATGGCCACCGGTGGCCCCCACTACGACCTGGCGCGCTTCGGTATGGAGCGCGCTTCGGCGTCTCCTCGCCAGGCCGACCTGATGATCGTGGCCGGCCGCGTGTCGCAGAAGATGGCTCCCGTCCTGCGGCAGATCTACGACCAGATGGCCGAGCCCAAGTGGGTCATCTCCATGGGCGTGTGCGCCTCCAGCGGCGGCATGTTCAACAACTACGCGATCGTGCAGGGCGTCGACCACGTCGTACCCGTCGACATCTACCTGCCCGGCTGCCCGCCGCGGCCCGAGATGCTGATCGACGCGATCGTGAAGCTGCACGACAAGATCCAGAACATGAAGTTCGGCGCTCACCGTGCCAAGCAGATCGAGGAGCTCGAACTGCAGGCGCTGCGCACGCTGCCGCTGATCGACCAGGGGGCCGCGAAGTGACCTCGCCCGACAACCTCCCCGGGAGCCCGGACAGCGGAGCGGCCCCCGAGGCCGCGGTCCCCGCGGTGCCCGAGGCGCCCGTCGCCCGGCGCGGCATGTTCGGGGCCCAGGACTCCGGTGACACCTCCGGCTACGGCGGCCTCGTCGTACGCCGGGCGCCGCAGCTCTCGACGCCCCGCCCGTACGGCGGCTACTTCGACGAGCTCGTCGACGCCCTCGGCCTCGACGACGCCGTCGAGCGCGTGGTCGTGGACCGCGGCGAGCTGACCCTGCACGTCAGGCGCGAGCGCCTGGTCGAGGTCTGCCAGAAGCTGCGCGACGACCCCGCCCTGCGCTTCGAGCTCTCGCTCGGCGTGTCCGGCGTGCACTATCCGCACCTGGCGGGTGAGGAGCTGCACGCGGTCATCCACCTGTGCTCGATCACCCACAACCGGCGTGTGCGCGTCGAGGCCAGCGCACCCGACGCCGACCCGCACATTCCATCAACCGTGGGCGTTTACCCTGGTCACGACTGGCATGAGCGGGAGACGTACGACTTCTTCGGCATCATCTTCGACGGCCACCCCGGCCTCACGCGGATCATGATGCCGGACGACTGGGACGGTCACCCGCAGCGCAAGGACTACCCCCTTGGCGGCATCCCGGTCGAATATCGCGGCGCCACCATCCCCGCGCCGGACCAGAGGAGGAGCTACTCATGAGCACCGCCTATGACGAGGCGACCGAAGGCAAGGTCTACTCGGTCTCCGGCGCCGACTGGGACGAGGTCGTCACCGGCGTACGCGACTCCGAGGACGAGCGCCTGGTCGTCAACATGGGCCCGCAGCACCCGTCCACCCACGGCGTGCTCCGGCTGGTCCTGACCCTCGACGGTGAGACGGTGACCGAGGCGCGCGGCGTCATCGGCTATCTGCACACCGGCATCGAGAAGAACATGGAATATCGGACGTGGACCCAGGGGACCACGTTCGTGACCCGCATGGACTATCTCTCGCCGATCTTCAACGAGACGGCCTACTGCCTCGGTGTGGAGAAGCTGCTCGGCGTCGAGGACCGCATCCCCGACCGGGCCCAGGCCATCCGCGTGATGATGATGGAGCTCAACCGCATCGCCTCGCACCTGGTCGCGATGGGCACGTTCGGCATGGAGCTGGGCGCGACCACGCCGTTCCTCTTCGGGTACCGCGATCGTGAAATGATCATGGACCTGTTCGAGTACATCACCGGCCTGCGCATGAACCACGCCTACATCAGGCCGGGCGGCGTGAGCGTCGACCTGCCCGCGGGCGCGGTCGACAAGGTCGGCGAGTTCCTCAAGGAGATGCCCAAGCGGATCAAGGACATCCGCAAGCTCCTCGACGAGAACCCCGTCTATGTGCGCCGCACGAAGGACGTGGCCTACCTCGACCTGACCGGCTGCATGGCGCTCGGTGTCACCGGGCCGCTCCTGCGCGCCGCCGGCCTCCCGTGGGACCTGCGCAAGTCGCAGCCCTACTGCGGTTACGAGACCTACGAGTTCGACGTCGCCACCGAGCGCGGCTGCGACGTCTACTCGCGCTACCTCGTCCGCATGAAGGAGATGGAGGAGTCCCTCAAGATCGTCGAGCAGGCGCTCGACCGCATCGCCGGCCCGCTCAAGGGCGACCCGGTGATGATCGAGGACAAGAAGATCGGCTGGCCCGCGCAGCTCGCGCTCGGCCCCGACGGGTTCGGCAACTCGCCCGACCACATCGCCCACATCATGGGCTCCTCGATGGAGGCCCTCATCCACCATTTCAAGCTGGTGACCGAGGGCTTCAGGGTGCCGGCCGGGCAGGCGTACGCGAGCATCGAGTCGCCCAAGGGCGAGCTCGGCGCCCACGTGGTCAGCGACGGCGGCACCCGGCCCTACCGCGTGCACTTCCGCGAGCCGTCCTTCTGCAACCTGCAGAGCTTCCCCGCGATGGCGGAGGGCGGCCAGGTCGCCGACGTGATCGCCGCGGTGGCTTCTATCGACCCCGTCATGGGAGGTGTGGACCGGTGACATACTCACCGGAAATCCGTGAGCGTCTCGAGCGGGACGCCAAGGAGATCATCGGGCGTTATCCGAAGACGCGGTCGGCGCTGCTGCCGCTGCTCCACCTCGTGCAGTCCGAAGACGGCTACGTCTCCGACGACGGGCAGGAGCTCTGCGCGGAGCTGCTCGGCCTCAGCAAGGCCGAGGTCACGGGCGTGGCCACCTTCTACACCATGTACAAGCGCAGGCCCGCGGGCGACTTCCACGTCGGCGTGTGCATCAACGCGCTGTGCGCGGTCATGGGCGGCGACGAGATCTGGGACGAGCTGTCGGAGCACGTCGGCGTCGGTCACGAGGAGGCGACCCCGGACGGCAAGATCTCGCTGGAGCGCCTGGAGTGCAACGCGGCCTGCGACTTCGCCCCCGTGATGATGGTCAACTGGGAGTTCTTCGACAACCAGACCCCCGAGTCGGCCAAGCAGCTCGTCGACGACCTGCGTGACGGCAAGGACGTGCGGCCCACGCGCGGCCCGAAGAAGCTGTGCACCTTCAAGGAGGCCTCGCGCGTGCTCGCCGGCCTGCCCGACGACCTCGCGGGCGACGGCCCGTCGGCCGCCGGCCCCTCGCTGGAGGGCCTGAAGGTCGCCAAGGCCAAGGGATGGAAGGCACCGGAGGCATGAGCACGACTTTGACACCGGTCCTGACCGCGAACTGGGACCAGCCCAACTCCTTCACGCTCGACGTGTACGGCGAGTATGAGGCGGCCAAGAAGGCGCTGGGCATGGACCCCGACGCCGTCATCCAGGCCGTCAAGGACTCGGGCCTGCGCGGCCGCGGCGGCGCCGGCTTCCCGACCGGCATGAAGTGGGGCTTCATCCCGCAGGGCGACGGCAAGCCGCACTATCTCGTCGTCAACGCCGACGAGTCGGAGCCGGGGACCTGCAAGGACATCCCGCTGATGATGGCCAACCCGCACTCGCTGGTCGAGGGCGTCATCATCACGGCCTATGCGATCCGGGCCAACCACGCCTTCATCTACGTGCGCGGCGAGGTGCTGCACGTCATCCGGCGGCTGCACGCGGCCGTGCGGGAGGCGTACGAGAAGGGTTACCTCGGCACCGACGTCTTCGGCTCCGGCTACGACCTCGAACTGGTCGTGCACAGCGGCGCCGGCGCGTACATCTGCGGCGAGGAGACGGCGCTGCTGGACTCGCTGGAAGGCTTCAGAGGTCAACCGCGGCTCAAGCCCCCGTTCCCGGCCGTGGCGGGTCTCTACGCCTCGCCTACTGTCGTGAACAACGTGGAGTCGATCGCGAGTGTTCCCTCGATCATCGCGAACGGCGCCGAGTGGTTCGCCGGGATGGGCACCGAGAAGTCCAAGGGCTTCGGCATCTTCTCCCTGAGCGGCCACGTCACCAGGCCCGGCCAGTACGAGGCCCCGCTCGGCATCACGCTGCGCGAGCTGCTCGACATGGCGGGCGGCATCCGCGAGGGGCACCGGATCAAGTTCTGGACCCCGGGCGGCTCCTCCACGCCGATCTTCACCGACGAGCACCTCGACGTGCCGCTCGACTTCGAGGCGGTCGGCGCCAAGGGGTCCATGCTCGGCACCCGGGCACTGCAGATCTTCGACGAGACCACCTGCGTGGTCCGCACGGTGCTGCGGTGGACGGAGTTCTACGCCCACGAGTCCTGCGGCAAGTGCACGCCCTGCCGCGAGGGCACGTACTGGCTCAAGCAGGTGCTCAAGCGCCTGGAGAAGGGCCAGGGGACGGAAGAGGACCTGTCCACGATCACCGACATCGCGGACAACATCCTGGGCCGTTCGTTCTGCGCCCTGGGCGACGGCGCGACGAGCCCCATCCACTCCTCGGTGAAGTACTTCCGGGAGGAGTACCTCAAGCACTTCGAGATCGGCGGCTGTCCGTTCGACCCGAAGAAGTCCACTCTCTGGGGTGAGCAGTGACAGTCGTAGAGACAGAAGTGAACCTGGTGACCCTGTCGATCGACGGGTTCCAGGTCAGTGTCCCCAAGGGCACGCTGATCATCAGGGCCGCCGAGCTGCTGGGCATCCAGATCCCCAGGTTCTGCGACCACCCGCTGCTCGACCCGGCGGCCAACTGCCGCCAGTGCCTGGTCGACATCCCCGACGCGGGCAACGGCCGCGGCTTCCCCAAGCCGCAGCCGTCGTGCGCGATCGAGGTCGCCGAGGGCATGGTCGTGCAGACCCAGCTCACCTCGCCGGTCGCCGAGAAGGCGCAGCGCGGGGCCATGGAGCTGCTGCTGATGAACCACCCGCTGGACTGCCCGGTCTGCGACAAGGGCGGCGAGTGCCCCCTGCAGAACCAGGCCATGTCCAACGGGCAGGGTGAGTCCAGGTTCCAGGAGCAGAAGCGGACCTTCCCCAAGCCGCTGCCGCTGTCCACGCAGGTGCTGCTCGACCGTGAGCGCTGCGTCCAGTGCGCGCGCTGCATCCGCTTCTCCGACCAGATCGCCGGCGACCCGCTCATCGAGTTCTTCGAGCGCGGGGCCAAGGAGCAGGTGCGTACGGCCGAGGGCAAGCCGTTCAACTCCTACTTCTCCGGCAACACGGTGCAGATCTGCCCGGTCGGCGCGCTCACCGGCGCCGCCTACCGGTTCCGGGCCCGCCCGTTCGACCTGGTCTCCACGCCGAGCTCGTGCGAGCACTGCGCGGGCGGCTGCGCCCTGCGCACCGACCACCGGCGCGGCCGGGTCACCCGCCGCCTGGCGGGCAACGACCCGCAGGTGAACGAGGAGTGGAACTGCGACAAGGGCCGCTGGGCGTTCGCCTACGCCACGCAGCCCGACCGCCTCAAGCAGCCGCTGGTCCGCAACGAGGAGGGCGTGCTCGTGCCCGCCTCGTGGCCGGAGGCGCTGATGGTGGCCGCCGAGGGCCTGGCCAGGGCCCGCGGCAAGGCCGGCGTGCTGGTCGGCGGCCGGGTCACGGTCGAGGACGCCTACGCCTACGCCAAGTTCGCCCGGATCGCGCTCGGCACCAACGACGTCGACTTCCGCGCCAGGCCGCACTCCGCCGAGGAGGCGCAGTTCCTGGCCCACTCGGTGGCCGGCAAGGGCATCGACATCAGCTACACCGACCTCGAGAACGCCCCGCACGTGCTGCTCGTCGGGTTCGAGCCCGAGGAGGAGTCGCCGATCGTCTTCCTGCGCCTGCGCAAGGCGTGGATGAAGAAGGGCCTCAAGGTCAGCGCGATCGCGCCGCTCGCCTCCGCCGGGCTGGCCAAGATGGGCGGCACGCTCATCCGCACCGCCCCCGGAGCCGAGGCCGACGCGATCGGCGACCTGGTCGGCACGCTGGCCGCGGGCACGATCGTGCTGGCCGGCGAGCGGCTGGCCACCGTGCCCGGTGCGCTGTCCGCCCTCGTACGCCTGGCCGCCGCCTCCGACGCCCGGATCGCCTGGATCCCGCGCCGGGCCGGTGAGCGGGGCGCCGTCGAGGCCGGCGCGCTGCCCAACCTGCTGCCGATCGGCCGCCCGGTCGACGACGAGAGCGCCAGGGCCGAGGTCGCCAGGGTCTGGAACGTGGGCTCGCTGCCCGCCGCCCCGGGCCGCGACACCGCCGGCATCCTCGCCGCCGCCCGCGACGGCGAGCTGGAAGCGCTGGTCGTGGCCGGCGTTGACCCCTACGACCTGCTCGACCCGGCGGCGGCGCTCGACGCGCTCGAGCACACGCCGTTCATCGTCAGCCTGGAGATCCGCGCCAGCGCCGTCACCGACCGCGCCGACGTGGTCCTGCCCGTCGCCTCCGTCCAGGAGAAGGGCGGCACGTTCGTCAACTGGGAGGGCCGGGGCCGCTCCTTCGAGGCGCCGCTCAAGGTGCCCGGCCTGCTCCCGGACCTGGCGGTGATCGGCAACCTGGCCGACCGCATGGACGTCCACCTGGGCCTGCCGGACGCCAAGGCCGCCCGGCGCGAGCTGTCCAGCCTGGGCTCCTGGCGCGGCAGCCGCGTCAACGCGCCGAACGCCCTGACCCGCACCCAGGAGGTGCCGGAGCCGGGCCAGGCGCTGCTGGCCACCTGGCACCTGCTGCTCGACGAGGGCAGGCTGCAGGACGGCGAGCCGTACCTCGCGGGCACCGCCCGCGCCGCCGAAGCCCTGGTCTCCGAGAGCACCGCGGCCGAGCTGGGCGTGGCCGACGGCGACAAGCTCGTCGTCGGTGACGCCGTCACGCTGCCGGTGCGTGTCGCCGACCTGCCCGACCGCGTGGTCTGGCTGCCGGCGAACTCCGGCGGCTGCTCGGTCACGCGTGACCTGCGCGCGGTGGCCGGCGACATCGTCACCATCGGGAGCGCTTCATGACCCTCGTTCTCGCGGCCGATCCCACCCTCGCCGACTTCGGCAAGGACCCGCTGTGGATCACCATCATCAAGGCCGTGATGCTCTTCGCCTTCCTGATGCTGGGCATCCTGTTCGGCGTCTGGTTCGAGCGCAAGCTGATCTCGCGGATGCAGCACCGCTACGGCCCCAACCGGGCCGGCAAGTTCGGTCTGCTGCAGTCCGTGGCCGACGGCATCAAGATGGGCCTGAAGGAGGACCTCTTCCCGCGGACCGTGGACAAGGTGCTCTACCTGCTGGCGCCCGTGATCATGGTCGTGCCCGCGTTCCTGGCCTTCTCGATCGTGCCGTTCGCGCCGATGGTCAACCTTTTCGGCGTGCAGACGCCGCTGCAGCTCGTGGACCTGCCGGTGGCGGTGCTGTTCATGCTGGCCATGGGCGCCGTGTCGGTCTACGGCGTGGTGCTGGCCGGATGGTCGTCGCGCTCGCCGTACGCGCTGCTCGGTGGTCTGCGGTCGGCGGCGCAGGTGGTCTCGTACGAGATCGCCATGGGTCTGTCGTTCGTGGCCATCTTCCTGTTCGCCGGGACGCTGTCCACCTCGGAGATCGTCAAGGCGCAGGAGCAGACCTGGTTCGCCGTGCTGCTGATCCCGTCGTTCCTGATCTACGTGATCTGCATGTTCGGCGAGGCCGCCCGCATCCCGTTCGACCTGCCCGAGGGCGAGGGCGAGCTGGTCGGCGGCTTCCAGACCGAATACTCCTCGTCGCTGAAGTTCGCCCTGATCATGATGGGCGAATACCTGCACACCTTCACCGCTACGGGCATCGCCGTGACGCTGTTCCTCGGCGGCTGGCGGGCTCCATGGCCGATCTCGGAGTGGGACGGCGCCAACGTCGGCTGGATGCCGGTGCTGTGGTTCTTCATCAAGTTCGTCCTGTGCTTCGCCTTCATCATCTGGGTGCGGGCCTCACTGCCGCGCGTGCGCTACGACCAGCTCATGTCGCTCGGCTGGAAGGTGCTCATCCCGGTCAACCTGGCCTGGATCCTGCTCGTCGCCGCCGTGCGCAACATCGTGGTCAACGAGGGCAACAGGACGCTCGGTATCGGGCTCGGCGTGCTCATCGTGATCGGCGCGCTGGCCATCTGGATGCGGTTCGACACTGTCAACCAGCGCCGCAAGGAGGCCAGGAAGGCACAGGTGGAGGCCGAGTTCGAGGAACTGTCCGAAGAGCCGACGGCCGGCGGGTTCCCTGTGCCGCCGCTCGACCTGCCGCACTACCACGGGGTGCAGCACAAGGAGATTCCCAGTGGGACTAACTGATTGGCTGAACCCCGTCAAGGGCTTCGGGGTCACCTTCCACACGATGTTCAAGAAGCCCGTCACGACGAACTACCCGGAGGAGAAGAAGCCGACGGCTCCTCGCTTCCACGGGCGTCACCAGCTCAACCGCTGGCCTGACGGGCTGGAGAAGTGCGTCGGGTGCGAGCTGTGCGCCTGGGCGTGTCCGGCCGACGCGATCTACGTCGAGGGCGCGGACAACACCGACGAGGGGCGTTTCTCGCCGGGCGAGCGTTACGGGCGCACGTACCAGATCAACTATCTGCGGTGCATCCTGTGCGGCCTGTGCATCGAGGCCTGCCCGACCCGGGCGCTCACCATGACGAACGAGTACGAGCTCGCCGACACCAACCGCGAGAGCCTGATCTACACCAAGGAGATGCTCCTCGCCCCCCTGACCCAGGGCATGGAGCAGCCGCCGCACCCCATGCGGCTCGGTGAGACCGAAGAGGACTACTACCGGCTGGGGCGGACCAATGGGTGAGACCATCACGTTCTGGGTGCTCGCCGTCGTCTCCGTCGGCGCGGCGCTCGGCATGGTCTTCAACCGCAAGGCCGTGTACTCCGCGCTGATGCTCGGCACCGTGATGCTCTGCCTGGCCGTCCTGTACGCCGTGCAGGACGCGCCCTTCCTGGCCGCGGTGCAGATCATCGTCTACACCGGCGCGATCATGATGCTGTTCCTGTTCGTGCTCATGCTCGTCGGCGTCGACTCCTCCGACTCCTTCGTCGAGACGCTCAAGGGCCAGCGCTTCTGGGCCATCATCGCGGGTCTCGGCTTCCTGGCGCTGATCGTCCTGGCCGTCGGCAACGCGGTCTTCGGGAGCCAGACAGGGCTCGCGCAGGCCACGGCGCAGGGCGGCTACATCCGCTCGATCGCGCTCCTGCTGTTCACCAAGTACGTGTTCGCGTTCGAGATCACCTCGGCGCTGCTGATCACCGCCGCGCTGGGCGCGATGGTGCTGGCGCACCGCGAGAAGCTCACCGACAAGGTCACGCAGAAGGACCTGTCCCGCGCCCGGTTCCTCGGCGACCACCCGTCGCCGCTGCCGGGCCCCGGCACGTACGCCAGGAGCAACGCCATCGACATGCCGGCGCTGCTGCCCGACGGGTCGGTCGCGGAGTCCTCGGTCAACCGCTACATCGCGCGCTACGACGTCGAGCACGGCCACCTGCCCGAGGACCCCAAGCTCGCCGACGCCATCAAGCACAGGGCTGAGGCGGACGAAGAGAGCACCCCCAACGAGGTGACGAAATGACCACGCACTACCTCGTACTGTCGGGCCTGCTGTTCGCCATCGGCGCGATCGGAGTGCTCATCAGACGTAACGCGATCGTGGTGTTCATGTGCGTGGAGCTCATGCTCAACGCCTGCAACCTCGCGTTCGTCACCTTCTCCAGGCAGGTCGGCAACCTGGAGGGCCAGATCATCGCGTTCTTCGTGATGGTGGTGGCCGCGGCCGAGGTCGTCGTCGGCCTGGCCATCATCGTGACGATCTTCCGAACCCGCAGGTCCGCGTCGGTAGACGACGCCAACCTGCTGAAGTACTAAGAGGTGACTGGTGGAATCTCCTGTTGAGATCTTCCAGCACACCAGCGGCGGAATGATCGGCAACGCCTGGCTGATGATCGCTTTCCCCTTGGTGGGGGCGTTCGTCCTGCTGGCGTTCGGCCGGATCACGAACCGCTGGGGCCATCTGCTGGGCGTGGCCATGTCGCTCGCCTCGTTCGTCGTGGCGGTGCTGGCGTTCTTCGAGCTGATCGGGTTCGGAGAGGAGGAGCGCCGGCGGGCCGTCCATCTCTATGAGTTCATTCCCAAGATGGTCGACATGGGGCTCCTCATCGACCCCTTGTCGATCAGCTTCGCGTTGCTGATCACCGGTGTGGGCTCGCTGATCCACATCTACTCGGTCGGCTACATGTCGCACGACGACCACCGGCGCAGGTTCTTCGCCTACCTGAACCTGTTCGTGGCCGCGATGCTCCTGCTGGTGCTGGCCGACAACTACGTGGGCCTGTTCATCGGCTGGGAGGGCGTGGGCCTGGCCTCGTACCTGCTGATCGGGTTCTGGCAGTTCAAGCCGTCGGCGGCGGTCGCGGCGAAGAAGGCGTTCGTCGTCAACCGCGTCGGCGATCTCGGCCTGCTGGTCGGCATGTTCATCATCTGGACCACGTTCGGCACGCTCACCTTCAAGGAGCTGGGCACGCAGATCACGCCGGGTCAGGCGAACGGCACGATGCTCGCCATCGGCCTGCTGCTGCTCCTCGGCGCCTGCGGCAAGTCGGCCCAGCTCCCGCTGCAGTCCTGGTTGCTCGACGCGATGGAGGGCCCGACCCCGGTCTCGGCCCTGATCCACGCCGCGACGATGGTCACCGCCGGTGTCTACCTGGTGGTCCGCTCCGGCGCGTTCTTCTTCCAGGAGGGCTCGACCGCGGCGCTCGCCGTGTCCATCGTCGGTGCGGCCACGCTGCTCGCCGGTGCGATCATCGGTTGCGCGAAGGACGACATCAAGAAGGGCCTGGCCGGCTCGACGATGTCGCAGATCGGCTACATGATGCTCGGCGCGGGCCTCGGCCCCGTGGGCTACGTCTTCGCGATCGGCCACCTGATCACGCACGGCTTCTTCAAGGCCGACATGTTCCTCGGCGCCGGCTCCGTGATGCACGGCATGAACGACGAAGTGGACATGCGCAAGTACGGCGGCCTCCGCAAGCACATGCCGGTCACCTTCATCACGTTCTTCATCGGCTACCTGGCGATCATCGGGTTCCCGCTGCTGTCCGGCTACTTCACCAAGGACGGCATCATCGAGACCGCCATGGAGCACAACCAGGTGCTCGGCTGGCTGGCGGTGCTGGGCGCGGGTCTCACCGGCTTCTACATGTCGCGGATGGTCTTCCTGACCTTCTTCGGCAAGCCGCGCTGGGCCGAGGACGCGCACCCGCACGAGTCGCTGGCCGTCATGACGGTGCCGCTGATGATCCTCTCGCTCGGAGCGCTCGGCCTGGGCGCCTACCTGGTCCTGGGCGGGACGCTGTACACGTTCCTGCGCCCGGCCGTGGGCGGCGAGCCGACCCCGCCCGCCTTCCACTTCGTCAGCGCCCCCGGTCTCGCCACCCTGGCGCTCGTCGCGGTGGGCGCGGCCTTCGCCTGGGTGAGGTACGGGCGGGCCGAGGTGCCGGCGGTGCAGCCGCGCGGCTCCTTCATCACCACGTTCGCCCGGCGCGACCTGTACGGTGACGCGCTCAACGAGTCGCTCTTCATGCGTCCCGGCCAGTGGCTGACCCGCATCGCGGTGTTCTTCGACAACCGCGGCATCGACGGGCTGGTCAACGGTCTGGCGGCGGGTATCGGCGGCAGCTCCGGGCGCCTTCGGCGGATCCAGACGGGCTTCGCCAGAACGTACGCGCTGTCCATCCTGATCGGTGCCGCCCTGCTGACCGGCGCCCTGCTCCTCGTTGGGAACATCTGATGTCACCCTGGCTTCCGATACTCATGGCGGTGCCCGTGGTGGGCGCCATCGTGGTGGCCCTGCTTCCCAAGGGCAGTGACAAGCTGGCCAAGCAGGCCACCCTGCTGGTCTCGCTGCTGGTGCTGGTCCTGACGGGCGTCATGGCCGCCGGGTTCAAGCCGAACGGCGAGCGCTTCCAGTTCAAGGCCGAGTACGACTGGATCCCGAGCTTCGGCGTGAAGTTCGGGGTCGGCGTGGACGGCGTGGCGCTCGTGCTGATCGCCCTGTCGGTGGTGCTGGTGCCGATCGTGGTGCTGGCCTCCTGGCACGACGCCGACGGCGTCAAGACCGCCGACGGCACGGTGATCGCGCCCAAGCGCTCGGTGAAGACGTACTTCTCGCTGCTGCTGGTGCTCGAGACGATGATGATCGGCGTCTTCGCGGCGACCGACATCTTCCTGTTCTACGTGTTCTTCGAGGCCATGCTGATCCCGATGTACTTCATGATCGGGTCGTACGGCGGCGCCCAGCGGTCCTACGCGGCCGTCAAGTTCCTGCTGTACTCGCTGTTCGGCGGCCTGCTCATGCTGGTCGCGGTCATCGGGCTCTACGTGGTCGCCGGTAGCAAGACGTTCATGTTCCCCGAGCTGGTCGGGGTCATCCAGGACCCGACGATGCAGAAGTGGCTGTTCGGCGGCTTCTTCATCGCCTTCGCCATCAAGGCGCCGCTGTGGCCGGTGCACACCTGGCTGCCCGACGCGGCCGCGCAGGCTCCGGCCGGCGCCGCGGTGCTGCTGGTGGGTGTGCTGGACAAGGTCGGCACGTTCGGGATGCTGCGCTTCTGCCTGGAGCTCTTCCCCGACGCGGCCAAGGCGTTCACGATGCCGATCGTCGTGCTGGCGGTCATCAGCATCGTCTACGGCGCCATCGTGGCCATCGGGCAGACCGACATGAAGCGGCTCATCGCGTACACGTCGATCTCGCACTTCGGTTTCATCGTGCTCGGCGTGTTCGCCATGTCGGACATCGCGTCGTCCGGCGCGGCCCTCTACATGGTCAACCACGGCTTCGCCACCGGTGCGCTGTTCCTGGCCGCCGGGTTCCTGATCGCCCGCCGCGGCTCGCCGTTCATCGGCGACTACGGAGGCGTGCAGAGCGTCGCCCCGATGCTGGCGGGCTTCTTCCTGATCGCCGGCCTGGCCGGGCTGTCGCTGCCGGGCCTGTCGTCGTTCGTCAGCGAGTTCATGGTCATGATCGGCACGTACTCGAGCCAGGCTCACGGCTCCGGCGCGCTGACGGTGGCCGCGATCATCTCCGCGGTGGCCGTGATCCTCGCGGCCGTCTACATCCTGTGGATGGTCCAGCGGGCGCTGAACGGGCCGACGGCCGAGCCGGTCAAGGCCTTCAAGGACCTGAACGCCCGCGAGATCTGGGTGCTGGCCCCGCTGGTCGCCCTGATCATCGGCTTCGGCTTCTTCCCCAAGCCGCTGCTCGATGTGATCAACCCGTCTGTGCAGCAGACGCTGACCAACGTGAAGGTACCCACCTCCACCATCGCTGAGAAGGGGACAGGCCAGTGAACCCCGCCATCGAAGCGCCGACGATCGAGTACGGCACGCTGGCGCCGTTGCTGGTCGTCTTCGGCGCCGCCATCATCGGCGTGCTCGTCGAGGCGTTCGCGCCGCGCTACCTGCGCAAGTCCATCCATGTGCCGCTCACCCTGCTGAGCCTGGCCGGCGCGTTCGCGCTGGTCCTCGTGCAGGTGCTGCGCGGCCAGGTGTCCACCACGGCCTCCGCCATGGGCGCGGTCGCGGTGGACGGGCCCTCGCTGTTCATCTGGGGCGTCATCCTCATCTTGTCGTTCGTCTGTGTGCTGCTGATCAACGACGAGGGTCACTTCGTGGCCTCCGCCGCGGCCGTGCCGGGCAGCGCCGACGAGGAGGAGGCCGAGGCCGAGGACAACGGCACCGGCCACACCGAGGTCTACCCGCTGGTCCTGTTCGCCGTGGGCGGCATGCTGCTGTTCCCGGCCGCGCACGACCTGCTGATGATGTTCGTGGCCCTCGAGGTCATGTCGCTGCCGCTCTACCTCCTGTGCGGCCTGGCCCGCCGTCGCCGCCTGCTGTCGCAGGAGGCGTCGATGAAGTACTTCCTGCTGGGCGCGTTCTCCTCGGCGTTCTTCCTGTACGGCACCGCGATGATCTACGGCTTCGCGGGCACCGTCTCGCTGCCGGGGATCAACCAGGCCCTGGCCGGGAGCGGCGCGCTCGACCCGCTGCTGCTGATCGGGTTCGCGCTGCTCGGCGTGGGCCTGCTGTTCAAGATCGGCGCGGCGCCGTTCCAGGCCTGGAAGCCGGACGTCTACCAGGGCGCTCCGACCCCGATCACCGCTCTGATGGCCTCCGGGACGCTGGTCGCGGCCGTGGGCGCCGTGCTGCGGGTGTTCTGGGTGGGGCTGGGCAACCTCGACTGGAACTGGCGGCCGATCATCTGGGGCGTCGCCGCCCTGACGATGATCGTCGGCTCGATCCTGGCGATCACCCAGACCGAGATCAAGCGGATGCTGGCCTACTCGTCCATCGCGCACGCCGGCTTCCTGCTGGTGGGTGTGATGGCCACGTTCGGCAGCGCCGAGCAGAACGTCGTCTCGCTCAAGGCGATCCTGTTCTACCTGGCGGTCTACGGCATCACCACGGTCGGCGCGTTCGCGATCGTCACGCTCATCCGCGACCCGGGCGGCGAGGCGGGACACC
This sequence comes from Nonomuraea sp. NPDC050643, assembly GCF_040654715.1. Classification (NCBI taxonomy): domain Bacteria; kingdom Bacillati; phylum Actinomycetota; class Actinomycetes; order Streptosporangiales; family Streptosporangiaceae; genus Nonomuraea; species Nonomuraea sp. NPDC050643. Next base: position 138,087 of record NZ_JBFAIM010000012.1, read on the forward strand.
TGTCGCGCTGGGCCGGGCTCGGCAAGCGTGCTCCGGTGCTGGCGGGCGTGTTCGCCTTCTTCCTGCTGGCCTTCGCCGGCATCCCGCTGACGAGCGGCTTCTTCGGCAAGTACGCCGTCTTCGCCGCCGCCCTGAACAGCGGCACGCAGCCCGGCGACTCGATGGGCGGCTGGATGGCCGGCCTGGTCGTCGTGGGTGTGGTCGCCTCCGCCATCGCGGCGTTCTTCTACGTCCGCGTGATCGTGCTGATGTTCTTCAGCGAGCCCGCGGCCGACGGCCCGGCGATCGCGGTGCCCAGTATGGGGACCGTGGCCGTCATCGCCGTTTCGCTGCTGGTTACCGTAGGAGTGGGGCTCTATCCGGAGTCCGTGCTCGGTGTTGCCAACGACGCTGCTAGCAGCCTGTTCATCAGATAAGGGGATCTCGTATGTCTGCGCCTCCCGTGGTTGACCTTCCCATTGAGGACGAGCGGTTGGCGCAGGACGTGGCCAACGGACTGGCCGCGGTCGAGAAGCTCCTGCGCTCGTCCGTGGAGAGCGAGGACGCCTTCGTCACGGAGGCGTCCAAGCACCTCATCGAGGCCGGCGGCAAGCGGTTCCGTACGCTGATGGTCCTGCTCGCCGCCCAGTTCGGCGACCCGTCGGCGCCGGGTGTGGTGCCCGGCGCCGTGGTCATCGAACTGACCCATCTCGGCTCGCTCTACCACGACGACGTCATGGACGAGGCCCCGGTGCGCCGGGGCTCGCCGTCCGCGAACGCCCGGTGGGACAACACCGTGGCGATCCTCACCGGCGACTACCTGTTCGCCCAGGCCTCGGACATCCTGGCCGACCTCGGTCCCGAGCTGATCCGCATCCAGGCGCAGACGTTCTCGCGCCTCGTACAGGGTCAGATCCGCGAGACCATCGGCCCCCGCGAGGACGAGGACCTGGTCGCGCACTACCTGAGCGTCCTGTCGGACAAGACGGGCTCCCTGATCGCCGCCTCCGGCCGCTTCGGCGCGCTGCTGTCGGGCTCTCCGGCGGACGTAGAGGAGCGCCTCAGCCGCGCGTGCGAGGCCATCGGCGTGGCCTGGCAGCTCGGGGACGACCTGCTGGACGTGGCCTCCACGGGCGCCCAGTCGGGCAAGACCCAGGGCACGGACCTGCGGGAGGGCGTCAAGACCCTCCCGGTCCTGTACGCGCTCGCCGCCGGCGACTCCCCGCGCCTGACGGCGCTGCTGTCGGGCCCGGTGGCCGAGGAGGACGTAGAGGAGACCCTGACCCTGCTCCGCGCCCACCCCGGCATGGCCCGGGCGCGCGCGGAGCTGACGGCCTGGGTCGACCGCGCCCGCGCTGACATCTCCGGCCTCCCGGACATCCCGGCCAAGGAGGCGTTCCTGGCGCTATGTGACTACGTGGTCGAGCGCTCGGGCTGACCTCCTGCTCCGGGCGGCCGCACGGGCCGCCCGGATGCTGTCGTAGGTGAACAACGCCAGCGCCAGCCAGACGATCGAGAACCCGATCCAGCGGCTGGACGGCATGACCTCCTTGGCGACCAGCACCCCGCAGGCGAACTGCAGGATCGGCGCGATGTACTGCAGCAGCCCCATGGTGCTCAGCGGCACCCGGATGGCCGCCGCCCCGAAGCAGATGAGCGGGACGGCCGTGATGAGCCCCGCGCCCACCAGCAGCACCGCGTGCCAGGCGCCCTCCTGCGCGAACGTGGCGGCGCCCGTCGCCTGCAGAAAGACCAGGTAGCCGAGGGCGGGCAGCAGCAGGACCAGCGTCTCGATGGCCAGGCCCTCGGTGGCCGCGACGTTGGCGTGCTTCTTGATCAGCCCGTACAGGCCGAAGCTGACGGCCAGCGTGAGCGCGATCCAGGGCAGGCGGCCGTAGTCGAGCGTCAGCACGAGCACCGCCAGCGCCCCGAACCCGACGGCGGCCCACTGCAGCGGCCGCAGCCGCTCACGCAGCAGCACGACGCCGAACAGCACGCTGACCAGCGGGTTGATGAAGTAGCCGAGGGCGCTTTCGACGATGTGGCCGGTGTTGACCGCGTAGATGTAGACGCCCCAGTTGAGCGTGACGATGATGGCGGCGAGGGTCAGGAGGCCGAGCTTGGCGGGCTGCTTCGCCAGCGTGCGGAACCAGGACCAGTGCCGGCGCACGGCGAGCGCGACGGCGACGGCGACGAGGGACCAGACCATCCGGTGGGCGAGGATCTCGACGGCGCCGGAGGGCTTGAGCAGGGGCCAGTAGAGGGGGAACAGGCCCCACATGGTGTAGGCGGCGATCCCGTAGAGCACACCGCGCCGAAGGTCAGGCATGAAGCCCAGTTTCGGGCATTACCACCTTTAAACACAAATTTCGGTGGCTGTCCGGAAATGTGTAGACCTCCTTAAGTGTTGCTGCCTATGTAATCTGGAGAGGTGACCTACGGAGGTAGCGATGGGCTGGCTGTTCGGCGGTAACAAGACTTCGATGGTCCGACCCGAGGACGCGCTCCCGGGCCGGGAGGAGACCATCCCCGTCCCGGCCCGCCACGCGGTCCTGGACGCCCCGCTCGCGCCGCCGTACCCGGAGGGCCTGGAGGTCGCGGACTTCGGCCTCGGCTGCTTCTGGGGGGCGGAGCGCAAGTTCTGGCAGACCCCCGGGGTCTACACGACCGCGGTCGGGTATCAGGGCGGCTACACGGCCAACCCGACGTACGAGGAGGTCTGCAGCGGGCAGACGGGGCACACGGAGGCCGTACGGGTGGTGTTCGACCCGGCGAAGGTGTCGTACGAGCAGCTCCTGAGGGTCTTCTGGGAGGCCCACGACCCTACCCAGGGCATGCGCCAGGGCAACGACGTCGGCACCCAGTACCGGTCGGCGATCTACTACCACTCGCCCGAGCAGCAGAAGGCTGCCGAGGGGGCGCGGGAGGCGTACCAGCAGGTGCTGAAGCAGGCCGGGTACGGCGAGATCACCACAGAGATCGCCCCCGCCGGGCCTTTCCACTTCGCCGAGGACTATCACCAGCAATATCTCCACCGCAACAAAAACGGCTACTGCGGAATCGGCGGGACGGGCGTCGCCTGTCCGGTCGGGCTGGCGTCCGGCGAGGCGTAGACCTGCGGAGATAGCCAGATCCTGGCCCTTGATCGCCCGGCCTTGTCCGGTGTCGATCTTGGGCCGGAGCTGTTTTCGGCGACAACCTTCACTACAGGTTCAAGGGCATGCCGCCTGCGGCGGCCCGCCGCGCGTCGGGCGGTCGCTGGACCGCGCTGCGGCCTGGGGGCCGGTCGCGGCCAGCACCGCCACGCGCGCCAGGCGGGCGTGTGAAGTACGGCAAGACGAGCAGGCCCGTCGCTGGAATGGGGGTCAGAGGACAGGCCAGGCGGAGTAAAATCCAGGATGGGCTTCGTCGCACACATGAAGTGCTCTGGTAGAGCGGATCTCGAACGCGGGGGGACTTTTGTCGGACCACCTTCTTGCCGAGTTGGTCTTCCCTGACCGTTATGAACGCCTCGTGGACCATCTTGGCGAGGAAGTTGTACGGATCCTTGTGGCCCCTGCGACTAGTACCACGGACGTCCTAGAGGAGATTGCTTACTCTATTCGGTACAGCGATACTGGTCTGTTCTGTCCTCTTTACGCTCCGTCTGGCACAGGAAAGACTACGTTGGCATCTAACGTCGCGACTTTCCATCGAGATCTGTATGGTCATACCTTGACCTATGATAGCGAGCTAACATCAGACGCGCTGAGTAAAGCCGTAGAGCGTCATGCCGCCCAGCATAATGCGGCTAACGACTCCAAGGTTATACCGATCAACATCGATAGTCGTGAGGCAGCGCCCGCCTCCACTCGAGAAATGGCGGAAATAAAGCGCTTTCTGCGCACAAATAATGGCAGTCGGGCTCTCGTTTTCTGGCCCACAACGGATCAGATAATCGCCTCAGAGATGGTATCTGCATATGAGGCTATCGCAGGAAAGCAGTCGATAGCTTTGCCGCTCGTGGTGGAGGGTCCGCTTCGTGACTCGTGGGTCGATATAGCCAAAAATACAGTGACACTAGTCAATCGCGTCGACTCTATCGAACTATTGGCGAACCCGTCGGATTATGATCCGGCAGAATTTGTCTCGATCGGAGAATTTCTTCGTCAGATATCTACGGACTTCCGTACCAGGCGCCTAGCCCTACTGCGGAGCACCAAGAAGCCTCTGAAGTTGACAGTACTCTTCGCTTGCGAATCGGCTGAGCCTGGGGTTCTTTCACAACTGACATCGAGCGCGAGGTTTGGGCTTCTGGATGCAAGTGCGCTTGTGCATGTTACGCAAAATAGTGAGCTAGGGCGGTGGTGGTCATCCAGGCGAGGGCTTCTAACACAAGCGATTGTGCAGCTGGATGCGCATGCTTTTGTAGCACCGCCTGCGCTCTTCATTCCCATTCTGCGCTCCCATGGCTCAGAGGCTGTCGTAAGCGATCTGCTTAGTCTAGGAACCTCCAAGAAGTCTCCTAACGAGCTGGTCGCAATTATGGCGCGTAGTGACGTGGGGCGTCATCTTCTCGGAGAGCGGCGATCGGCTTACGAGACGCGAGGGAATCCTGGCGAGAACTCTCGCATCGCCTATAATCTGATTGTAGGTCAGGGTTATATTCACAACGGCAAGGATAAGGCGCTTAATAAGGCTGTCGCTGAAGGTCTTCATCAACTGTTCGCTGAGCGCTCTTTGGGTATGGAGATGCAAGCAGAAAAGAAGCTGACTTTCGCAGAACTCATCCCTGACGTGACCTTTGAAGACGACGGCATCGCCCACTGTCTAGAGTTTGCCTGGAGGGCTGGAGATCATCTGCGGGCGACTAATCGGTCCGACATTGCTACGTATATCTTGAACAAACTTCGTAATTATGCGCGCTGTATGGGCTGGACGAACGATTAGCCTGATTAGGCATGGCTTGGCAGAATAAGTGACAAGTTTGCCATACGGGCTTTTGGTGCAATCGCGCGACGCGTAGGAATCGCCGACAAGAAGCCTGCCGCCCCGCTTCCGGTGCTCGGGCCTGGAGGCCCTGCGCTCCGGGTCGGGTTGCCATCGAATTGCCTGCCTGCCGCAGGGTTGCCATGACTACTGGTGCCTGATCTCGGCGTGTAGATTCCCGGCCAACTCCTCCAAGGTCTCCCCGCAACGCACGTTGGACAGGCCGCTGCTCTTGGGCACGTAGTTGACTCGCATGGCCACCCAGCCTCCAGACATGTCGGTGATCTGCCAGCCGGGGAATCTGCTGAGCAGTTGCTGCACGGTCAGAGGCACGGCTGTGCTCCGGCGATCAGCGACGAGAGCGGGTGTGTCATGCGCAATTCCGCGTAGCGAAGGGCGACTCGGTGGGCGGCGCGGGTCGGCTGAGCGAAGGGGTGCCCTGCGTAGATCGCTCGACGTCTGCGTGGGTTCCAGCCTGTGCGCCACCAGTACGTTCCGTTCTCGCACCATACGATCAGGCCGACCCAGACCGACACCATGGGCGTGCCGTAGTCGTGGTGGACGTCGGTAGTGATTCCCATCTGCGCAAGTGCAGCGGCCAGACGTTGTGCGGCGGCAAGGGGAGGCGTTAGCGCGTCCATGTACTGAGCGTCGCCGTCATGAAACCACAGGTGAACGGCCTAGCACTGCTGGCGGTACGGCTATTCCCGTCACGAATATCGGTACGGCCGAGGTCGGCGGCTTAACCTAGCGTTGTGACCCAGATACCGCCGCAGTTCTGGTCCGGGCCAGTCGTGGCCGCCGCTCTCGCCGAGTGCGATCTACCAACCATCCTCGAAGAGGTGCGGCGGGTGCACGGTTGGACGCAGGGCCAGCTTGCTGAGGCGGTCGGCTACTCCCAGAGCTGGGTGTCCAAGGTGCTGCGTGGCCGTCAGCCGCTCACTGTGGACCAGGTTCGGGAGATATCCATCCAGATCGGGGTGCCGCTTCACTTGCTCCGATTCGGAGCCCGAGGGGATGACGATCCGACGAAGCGCAGAGAGTTCGGCAAGGCGGTGGCGTTGACCGCGCTGGCGGGGGTGGCCCTGCCCAAGCGTCCGGATGTGGACGAGACGACGGCCGCCACGCTGACCAGTATCACCGGTGCCCAGCGTCGGTTGGAGGCTGTCACGCCTGCGCGTGAGCTTGCTCGTCCGGCGGTGGCGCAGGTCGATCTCGCGAGCCGCGTTCTCGGCCGCGCGTCGCGGTCTCCGCATGCTGACGAGATCCGGGCCGGTCTGAGCGAGGCGGCGGGCTTCGCGGCCTGGGTGCATGCCGACATGCAGGACACCGGTACGGCGCGCTTCTACTACCGTCGGGCAATCGACAGTGCGCGGCAGGCCGACAACGTGTTGCTGGCGGCATACATGATCGGCAGTCTGGCCGCGTTCGAGATCGACGCCGACGATCCGCTGATCGGACTGAATCTTTTGGCGAGGGCGCGGCGAGAGATCGGCGATCGGCCACCGGCCATCGCCCATGCTTGGCTATCGAGTCTTGAAGCGCTTGGTCATGCGACCGCACGAGACGAGGCGGCAGCGCTTCAGGCGCTGAAGGCGGCTGAGTCAGCGGTACGGGCTGGTGAGCGGGCCGTTGCGCCGCCTTGGCCCTGGGTGTTTCCCTTCGATCAAGCGAAGCTGGCGGGCTATCGCGCGCTGGTGATGGTACGGCTCAGGCGGCCGGCCGAAGCCGTTGCCGCCTTCAACGAGTCGCTCTCGTCGGCTCAGCCCGGCGCGAAGCAGCGGGGCGTGCTCATGACTGAGGTAGCGGCTGCTGAGGCCATGTCGGGGCACTACGACGAGGCGCTGTATCTGGCGTCCAACGCGCTCACTGTGGGGACGACGTATGGCTCTGAGCGCGTCCTGTACCGGGTCAAGAGCTTCCGCCGAGCGTATTCCGGGCCGTCGTCCGGCGCCCTGCGCTCGTTCGACGAACGTCTTTACGCCACTCTGCTGTAGGGAGATCATGGTCCGCATCGCTGTCTCCGGCCACCGGGGTCTTCCGGAAGAGACTGCCGTACTGATCGATCGGGCAGTACGTAAGGCGCTCTCGGACTACCTACCTGACGTCTGCGGGTTGTCCTGTCTGGCAGACGGAGCCGATCAAATCTTCGCGCGTGGAGTGCTGAATGTCGGTGGGGTGCTGGAGGCAGTCATACCGGCCAAGGAGTACCGAGACGGGTTGCCGAGTGAATGCCATGCTGCGTATGACGAGTTGCTGGGCCGGGCGGTCCGGACTCACCGGCTGGAGTTTGTGGAGTCGACCTCGGAGTCGCACATGACGGCCAGTGCACGGATGCTGGACGACGCTGATGTGTTGTTCGCCGTGTGGGACGGGCAGCCCGCCCGAGGCTATGGCGGTACTGCTGATGTGGTGGCCGAGGCCCGACGGCGGGAGGTCCCCGTCCGGGTGATCTGGCCCGAAGGAGCCCGGCGAGATTAGGGGCCTCTAGGCGCAAGATGCCTGGTCGGGCGGCTAATGACGCTCTAGTCAAGCCTCTAGACCTAGAGTCGGTCTCTCTAGGTCTAGAGGCAGTGGCTCTACCGGTCCTCGCCTGCTTGTTCTCGTGCGATCTTGCGGGCGGTGGCGATCCGTTGCCGAGCTACCTCGGCCCAGAAAGCCTCTCCGTGGCGATGGCCGCTTCCGGCATAGTGCCATTCGCCCACCGTCACGGTCCTCTCCGGATCGGGAGGCGGAGTATCAGTGATCAGCCGGGCTTGCTCGGCACGGAAGTCGGCGCGGGCCTGTCGCAGGTCTCCGAGCCTGATCGAGTAGTGGCGGGACTTGGTGGAGAAGTGCCCGCAGTAGCCGAGCATGTGCGCCCACTGCCGCAGGAGCAGCGTTCGGTAGGGCTGGAGTTCGGCGAGGCTGAAACAGGTGTAGATCATGCGGCGGGCGTGCTCGGAGACCTTCAGACTGGCGATCTCCCCGGCATGGCGGATCGGACGCTCAACGGTGCCTGCTGACTCAGCGCCCCTTGGTGGCGTACTTGGCCACGTACGCGGCGACTCGCTGATCGCTTAGTTCACCCAACTCGGCTGACACGTAGACCGGTCGTACGTCGAGTTGGTCGCCCCACCGGACGGGCGAGGGCGGTCCGTCCTCTATTCGGACCGCGACCTGACCGGCGGTCCGGCGTAGGGCCCGGTCGAGCACTGCGATTGTGATGTGGCCCGGCGGCCGGTCGGTCGGTCCCTCCGGACCGTCCAGTCTGACGACGGCATGGAAGTGGACCAGGCCGCGAGCCTGATATTCGGCGACCTTGGCATACGAAAGGCGGACCGTCCGGCGTAGCTCCACTCGCGTGATCCCGAGCAGGCGGGCCAGAACGCTCGGCATGGTCTTGGTGAACTCCCGCCAGAGCATGCCAGCGTGAGCGTTCCAGAGGACAGCTCCGATGTAGTCGTAGCAGTCCACGCACAAGGGGTGTCCGACCCGGACGTCATCGCGCTCATGATGCAAGCCGCACCCCTTCGGCCGGCCATGCTCGCAGACGGGACGGTCCCGGCCTGGACGGCATGGGAGTGTCTTGCCTGTCTGCTCGCGGTGGGCGTGAACGGCACCGAAGGATGGGGCGGTGAAAGTGACGAATGCGCGGGGATGCTGGCTGACCTCTTCTGGGACGCCCTTGCCACCGCGTAGGCCAGTGATGATCAGGTGATACGTGTCGTCCTTGTAGACCGCCGAGCAGGCCGGGCACCTGGACGCGCGCCGGTTGCCGCACGCTGTGAGCAGGAAGCCGGTCGGCTCGTCGGCGGTCCGATACACGTCGAGGACTTCGCCCGTCCGGCTGTCCAGCGTGTACCTCTCACCGTGCAGCCGGACCGGTTGGGCACAGCCGCCCGTGGCGTACACCATCTGGTGCCAGCGGGCGAAGTCGGGCATGGCCGCTCGCTGCATCACGGCCAGCATTTCGGGCGACAGGTGGCGAACCTCGTTCACGCGGCACCCTTCCCGGAGGTGCCATCGGGCGGGGTCTCGCGGGCGACGCATACGCCGAGGACGGTCGCGATGCGCTGCCATTTCTCTTCTGACCAGCGGGGGGATCGGGCGGCTTGCTGCTTGCCCCACTCCTGGGCAGACAGCTCATTCGGTTGGTTCAGGTGGCCTCCTCAGCTCGGGAGCGGGAGCCACCGCCGTACCTGACGAGTACGACCAGGCACCAGCGCCAGAGCAGCCGGAAGACGGCCTACGGCGGTGGTGCCAGCAGCGAGAGAACAGGAATGGAGTGCGGCGAGAAGGTGGATGGCGCGCTCTATGTGGACACCTGCCGTCGGGCCGGGTCTATCCGACAGGTCATCGGTGGTCGTGGGAAGTGTTTGCCCGGATTCGTGTATGCGCCGCGAGGTGATTCGCCGAGATGATCGCTGCGGTCGTGCTGTGAGGGGACGGTGGGCTCTTGGACGTGAGTACGTTGTACCACCTGATCAACGTGTTCATGCAGGTCAGAGTTCCTTTGGCCGCCAGTGCGCAGACGTCCGGCCAGTACCGTGTGTGTCCGGTTGCGTCCGTGGAAGTCCGGCCGTCACCGGTAGTTCGGGGACAAAGTAAGAAGGCTGTCGCCCTCGGGTAAGGGGACAGCCTTCTCGGGACGTCTTGGACGTCTGACAGCTCAGCCTTCTCGCCAGATCGGCTCAAGCAGGTCGGGGTTGAACTTCCTGCGTCCCTTGCCGGAGGGATAAATGATCACTGCCAGGAGGGCCTCGCGAATGTAGGACCGCTTGATGGTGAGGGGCAATCCGTTGTCCTCCTCCGGCAGGTACCAGCGCCGTCGGATCTCCGTGACGTCGGTATCGGAGCGGCTTTGGCGGCGCTGTGCGGCAGCAGTGAAGCCCTGGGCCTCGGTACGAAGTCGAGCGATCCGCTTCTCAAGATCCGGAGCGGTCGAGAAGAACAGCTCGTTCGTGATGTTGCCCGCCGTCCATTGCATGCGCAGCTCTTCCAGGCGGGTCTTCGCGCCCTCGTACTCCGCCTGGCCCGCCCACTCGGCAGAAGCAGCGGACGCGGCGAGTTGGACCTGCTCCAGCTTGGCGAGGACCGCCTCCGAGATGAAGAGATCGACCATGTCTCCGCGCCGCCCGAGACCGCCGCAGCCCCCGACGGTCTTGCCGGGGCAGATGTAGATGTGCTGGACACAGTCCTTGCTGTGGGTGACACGCAGTGAGGTGTTGCAGAGAGAACTGTCCGGCTTGGCGCGACCGCAGCGGAGGAAGCCAGTGAGTAGGTAGTTCGGCTCGCGGAAGTCCGGTGTGAGGATGTGGCCGACGCGTCCGTCCCTGTAGACGAAGTGGCCCCTGCGGGCGTCGAAGATGTTCTTGACCGCCATCCACTGTTCGGGCGTCACGATCGGCTCCCATTGGCCGACCACGGGGTTGCCCGCAGAGTCTCGGACGAGTTCGCCGTTGATCTCCCGCCAGCCGCAGATGCGGGGGTTCTGCACGTTGAGCTTGAGCGAGGGGGTCGTCCACTCGTTGCCCAGCGAGGTCTTCGCGCCCTCCCGACGCCACTGGTTCGTGATGGAGTGGAGCGAGCGGCCAGCGATGAGATCCAGGACCGCCTTTCGTACGAGAGATGCCTCCTCGGGGTCGAGGGTGAGACGGTCAGGTTTCCAGCCGAAGGGGCGCGTACCGCCGACTGGAAGACCTTGCTCGGCGCGCATGCGGTGCGAGCGGCGCATGCGGCGTTGCATCTTGCGGACCTCCATCTTGGAGATCACCGCACCGAAGAGGCCCATGCTCTCGGTGTCTTCGCTGTAGAGGTCCTTCGTACCGCGAGCGTCGGCGAACACGCGGCCGTCCTGGTACGTGATCGCCTCGACGAAGCGTTCGTAGTCGCCGGGACGTCGGGCGAGGCGGTCTTCGGCGACGATCACGACGCCTTGCACAGCCGTACCGTCGGGCAGTTCGCCGGCCCGGAGAACCCGTAGCATGGCCTCGAACTCATCGCGTACGACGTCGGCCTTTGCGGCTGACTTGTCGTTGTCCGTGTACTCGTGGACCACCGTCCATCCGTGCCGTTCCGCCGTCTCCCGGTTGAGGCGGTGCTGGTCTTGCACCCCGTGCTCGTCTCGCCTGATGTCGGCGGAAATGCGAGCGTAAGAGACGACTGGGACATTGCTCATGTAACCCTCCTCGCATGAATTGTTGCGGAGAGTTAAGTTCTACCACGAGCAGCATCTGTACAAAGTGCCCAAATGGGTACTGCGGCATCGGCGGGACAGGCGTAACCTGTCCGGTCGGCCTGACATCCGGCGACGCGTAGGCGCACGTAGCGGCCGGTCCTTGCGCAGAGCGAGGATCGGCATTTTGCTACTTCGAGTAGTAAACTGAGCCTATGAGCATGCCAGAGCGAGACTTCGCCCCGGGAGACGGCCCGGCCGCCAAAGTCAGTGTGTCTCTGAGAACGGGCAACATCCGCGCTGTCCGAGAGCGAGTCGGAGCCCGCGGGTTTTCCGCCTACGTTGATGCCGCTGTGGAGCGCCAGATCGAACGGGATCTCTTGGAGGAGGCCCTGCAGGCGAATGAGGCCGCTTCTGCGCCGATCCCACAGTCTTTGCGGGATGAGGCGGCGGAGCTCTTCCGCCGCGTCAAGTCCGCGCCCGAACTCCAAGAGGAGGACGGATGGCGCGGGCACGAAGCCGGTTGAGCGCGGGCACTCTCGTGCTTGATTGCGAAGGGCTCGTGAAGTGGTGCGAGGCCGACCAGAGGGTGACAGCGTTCGTACGGGAGGCGCAGGACAACGACTTCCGGGTTGTGGTCAGCGCCATGACACCGATCGAGGCGCAAGACGTCCGCGTCAAAGGCGATCGTCTCAGGTGGTATCTGTCCCGGCTGAAGATCGAGCCGGTGACCGAGGACATCTCGTCGCGAGCGGTCGAGCTTCTTCGAGATGCCTGCCTGCACGGTCACAAGTACGCCATCGACGCTGTGGTCGCGGCCACCGCACTGCGTTCGGTGCGCCCTGCCATCGTTCTGACGTCCGATGAGGACGACATGGGCAAACTGTGCGGGAAGGCAGTGCAGGTGGTCCCTGTCTGAGACTGCTTGAGGGCGAGTGGGAGTCTCCGGAACTATTGCGCGAGGCGAAGCGCTACCACGAGCAGTATCTGTACAAAGTGCCCAAATGGGTACTGCGGCATCGGCGGGGCCGGCGTGGCCTGCCCGGTCGGCCTGACCTCCGGCGAGGCTTAGACCTGCGGAGATGGCTAGATCCTGGCTTATGGCCGCCTGGCCCGTTCGGCGTCGATCATGGGCCAGAGCCGTTTCGGCGGCAACCTTCATTACAGGTTCAAGGCGTCGGCGCTGTGCGCCGCCGGACAGAACGACCGCTCTCCCCGCCACGCGTGCGGCCAAGCCGCCCGCAGGCGGGTGTGCAGGCTGGGAGCGTTCTTCTTCGGTGAGGCCGCACGATCGCCTGCGCCGGGCTGTCGGGGTGGCGCGCGTTCACGGTGTCGAAGAGAGTGAACCGATCCGAACTGGTGTAAGTATTTGCTGGTCGCGCCATCGTCGCATCGCATAGCCCGAGGTGCATAACCCGCAAAAGGCTAATGGGGTAACAATTGCCTGAGGCTGGCCGTACCGCCTCGCGTTGACTGGCGAGGTGTGCGATTATCGCAACATGGGCGACCGTACGGAGTGGGCAGACGTCGGCGAGCGTGTGCGTGAGTGTCGCATCGCGGCCGATATGTCGCAAGAGCAGCTTGCTGCGGTCCTGAATCTCGATCGGACGATGATCGCGAAGATCGAGCGAGGCAGTCGCCGGATAGACGCGCTGGAACTCTCGAAACTCTCGGCAGCGCTGGATGTTCCGCTGGCCTATTTCCTCAGTCCACCGCCTCTTGTCGTGTCGAGGCGTACCGAAATGGTGGACGATGGGGATACCGAAGCAGCTCGGCAGTCCTACTCGTTGGAAGTGGCTCTGGCCGCATGGCTGAACGACGTCAGGCAACTCATTGAGATCGGGACACTCTCCGCGCCTGCCACCCAACGCTACGAGGAACCGATTCAGGACGTGCTGGGCGCCCGCCGTGCGGCCTGGTGGGTGAGAGCGCAAGTTGATTTGAACAACGAGCCGATCGACTCGCTCATGAGGGTGTGTGAGCGTTTGGGACAACTGATCGCGGTTGTGGATGTGCCAGGCGAGGGAGCATCGCTGATCGAAGACGACCTCGCCGTCGCCGTCGTCAGCAAGCGGGGCGAACCCGGGCGCCGCCGGGCAACCGCTGCTCATGAGCTCGGACATCTGATCATCGGTGACGAGTACTCGACTGACATGGGAGTCCATGTTTCCCGTGATGGAAGAGAAGCGATTGTTGATGCCTTCGCGGCAGAGCTTCTCCTTCCGATACGAGCGATTGCGGCAGCGGATGGAGCGGCGCTGCGAAGAGAGGATCTGGTCGTTCTCGCCGCCCGGTATCGGACTTCCTGGACTTTGACGATCCGCCAAGCGGTCGCGGCGGGTGCCGTTGACAAGGCCACTGCCAGAGAGATGCGACAGCGCAATCCCACGAAGGCGGAGTTGATGGAAGCGGTCGGCTGGGCACCCCAGCCCGACCTCGAACGCGTTCGGGTACCGCCAAGCTATGCACATGCGGTGGTGGAGGCGTACAAGAAGGCGCTCATAACGACGTCGCGCGCTGTCGAGCTCATGCGGGGGCAACTTGTGGCAGCCGATCTGCCCGTGCGGGATGAAGCGGAGCTGGAGCCTTGAGCGACTCGGGACCCGGCCATGTCCTCGTCTTCGATGCGATGTGCCTCAATCATTTCGCTCGAGCGGAACGCTTGGATGTGCTGCGGGACCTCCTTGTGGATGACACATGCCTCACCACTCATGTAGTGAGGGAGGAGGTGAGGACCAGCGCTCGGATGCATTCCGCTCTTGCAGCGGTTCTGGAGGCGGAGTGGCTTGGCGTGGCGAGGCTGTACCCGATGGATGAGATCAAGTGTTTCGTCAAGTGGACCCGGCGCATCGGCTCTTCCGAGCGGAATCTGGGCGAGGCCAGTGTATTCTCCGCGGCCGAACTGACACCCGGAGTCGCTATCACGGATGATCGAGAAGCCGTGGCCGTGGGGCGGGCGCATGGCCTGGAAGTTCACGGCACCATCTGGCTGCTCTCCCGAGCGTGTGATCAGGGGAAGCTCAGATGATTATCGGTACGCGGCGTGGGAGTGAGACGGAGGCGTTTGCCGGAAGCCTCACTTCCGACGAACGTCAGCCGATTCGTGTTCTCGACCGTCAGCGCCTCGCCCTGGAGAAGGAGAGCATGCCGCCCGAACGTGCGGCGCAGTACGAGGAACCGATCTATGGCCTTCTTTCCTCACTCAAGTGGTGGGCGGACTTGATCCACGACATGGAGGAGTGGCCTGGCCAGGACTTTTACCCGGTCTACGAGTACCTCAATGAGCTGACCATTCGGGATGGTCTGGAGGAGTACTGCGAGGCTCTGCAAGGGACGGCCCGCACGAAGCTCACCAGCACGCTGAGTCGCCTCGACGAGCGCTATCGCGCCGTGACGCACGAGGACGGCGGCGCTGAGCTTGCACGGTACTGGCGGCCCCTCGCAGAGGGGAAAGAGACCCGATGGTGGTGGACTCGAAGGCCGAACGATCTACCCCCGGGCTGGTAGTCGTTAGTACGTAGCCGTCAACCTTTTCATAAAGTGCCCAATGGATACTGCTGGACTGGAGTGGCTTGCCCGGTCTATGGCCCGTGCTCGGATCTCAAGGGGCTGTGGCAAGACGCGGGCGCATCCACGGATATGGATCGGTGAGTGGCGTGCGTCTTGCCCGACGGCTCTGCTGAATCTGCTGCAGCGGTTCTCCGGCGGTCAGGCGGCGTCCAGGGCTTCGGTGATCTTGCGGGTCATGTCGGCGAGGGTGGGGCTGGGCCGGCCCTCGTGGGTCTGGGTCGCTGCTTCGATGGCGATGATGACGGTGTTGCGGAAGTTGTCGGCCTCGGCCGGGTCCTGCTGCTTGAGCAGGGTCATGGCTGCGGTGAGGGCGGGCAGGACGTGGTCGGCGAGTTCGGCGACGGACTTGCCGTTCAGGTCGATGTCCTTGGTCTTGGCGGCGAGGACGTGTCCGATCGGGCCGGTGGCGGAGGCCAGGGCGATGCTGCCGTTGGTGGCGACCTTGTGGGGCTTGCCGGTGGCGTCGGCGGCGGCCAGCAGGGAGACGGCGCCGTAGGCGGCGGTGCGCAGGGTGGCCTTGTCCTGGTCGGTGAGGGTGAGAGACATGGTGTGGTGCTCCTTCACAAGCTGTTGGGGACGTGGTGCGTCAGTTGTCGAGGGCCTGGTAGAGGGTGGTCCAGAAGTCGTGGATGAGGTGGGCGGAGTTGGGGACGGACATGCCGACCTGGGTGAGCAGGATGCCGGTGAGGCGGTTGGCGGGGTCGGCGTAGGTGGAGGTGCCGCTGCCGCCGTCCCAGCCGAATTGGCCGAGGGGGGCGTAGTCGCCGCGGTGGGTGCGCACCGCCATGCCGTAGCCCCAGCCGCCGTGCTGGCCTTGGCCGAAGGAGAGGTGGACGTTGTCGGTGGCCATGGTGTGGCGGGCGGCTTGCTGGTCGGGGGTGAGGCGGTTGGTGGTCATCAGGTCGACGGCGGGGCGGGACAGGATGCGGTGGTCGCCGTGTTCGCCGCCGTTGAGCAGCATCTGGAAGTAGGTGTGGTAGTCGTCGGCGGTGGAGACCAGGCCGCCGCCGCTGCCGGGGAAGGCGGGGGGCCGGCTCCAGCGGCCGTCCGCGGCTTCGTCCCAGATGTGGAATTCGCCGGTCTGGGGGTCGGGGGCGTAGAGGGTGGGCAGGCGGTCGATCTGGTCGGCGGGGACGTGGAAGCCGGTGTCCTTCATGCCGAGGGGGTCGAGGATGCGGTCGCGCAGGAAGTCCTCGAAGGGCCGGTCGGTGACGCGGGCGATGAGCACGCTGAGGACGTCGTGGCTGATCTGGTACTGCCAGCGTGCGCCGGGCTGGTGCATGAGGGGGAGGGTGCCCAGGCGGCGTATCCATTCGTCCGGTCCGGGCATCGGGGTCGGCAGGTCGGGGGTGAGGCCCTGTTCGAAGATCGCGGCCATGATCGGGGTGCCGAGTGCGGTCATGTCCATGCCGAGTCCGAAGGTGGAGGTCAGCAGGTCGCGTACGGTGATCGGGCGGCGGGCCGGCACGGTGTCGTCCAGCGGGCCGTCGAGCCGCCGCAGCACCTGCCGGTCGGCCAGTTCCGGCAGCCACTGCTGGACCGGGTCGTCCAGGCGTAGCCGGCATTCGTCCAGCAGCACCATCGCCGCCGCCATCGCCACCGGCTTGGTGGTGGAGGCCATCCGGAAGATGGTGTCCCGGCGCATCGGCGCGCCGCCGTCGTGGCGCATCGTCCCGATCGCCTCGACGTGGGTGTGGCCGTCCCGGCCGACCAGGGCGACCAGTCCGGGGATCTTCCCGGATTCGACGTGCCGGGCCAGCACGTCGTGCAGTCTGCGCAGTCCGGCTTCGGAGAAGCCGCGATTGCCGTGTTCCATGATCAATCTCCTTGCGCACAGTGGTCGATTCCAGCGAGCCCTGTCCCGGCGTGGCGCTCGTGGCCTCGGCGAGTCGGAGCTCGGTCACAGGACCCCCAGCGGTGCCAGTGGCGCCGGTATGTGTTCGGGAATCGCTGAACGTCTGCGACAGTACATTGCGTTCAGATATTCGTCAACAGAGACTTTGGTGCATCTGGCCTGCTAAATTCGGCCTACAGGACCTGCTTTGCAATGACTGTGATGCTGAACGCAATGGGAGATCACGATGAGAATTGCAATGGGCTGCCGGTGAACGCATACTTGCAGCGGAGTGTGCCGGGGCGCCGAGCTTCGCGCATGTCGACAGAGGGGGGCCGAGCACCGATGCCCGGAGGCAGACTCACCAACGAGGACCGTCAGCACATCGCCGCGTGGCTGGCCGAGGGGCTCGGATACGCCGAGATCGGCCGGCGTCTGGGGCGCCCCGCCTCGACCGTCATGCGCGAGGTCACGCGGAACGGCGGACCCGACGACTACGGGGCGGAGCAGGCGCAGGAGGCCACCCGCCATCGTGCGCGCCGGCACAAGCAGGCCCAGACTCCGGCCCCGCCGATCACCGACGGCGGCCACGGGCGTGATCCCCGCGCGGTGCAGGACTTCACCGAGTCCTTCACCGATCTCCTCGTCCAGCAGGGGTTGCCCCGCATGGAGGCCAGGGTGCTGGCCTGCCTGTACATCACCGACTCCGGCACTCTCACCGCCGCCGACCTGGTCCAGCGGCTTCGCGTCAGCCCGGCGTCGATCTCGCACGCCATCGCCTTCCTCGAACAGCAGGGAATGCTCCACCGGGAACGGGTCCCCGGTGCGCGGCGCGAACGCTATGTCATCGACGATGAGATCTGGCTCTCGTCCATGCGTGCGGCTGTGCAGATGAACGAGGCCCTGGCGGCCGCATCGCGGCGCGGAGCCGAGATTCTCGGGGGCAGGACCCCGGCGGGCGCCCGCTTCGCGTCCTCCGCCGAGCTTCTTCGCCTCGTGAGTGAGGCCTTCCGGCAGGTCATGGAGCAGTGGGAGCAGGGTGTGGCCGCCCGGAGCGGCGGGCAGCAGTAGTGATCTCTCGCTGACCTGGGCCGGGGTGGCGGGGCCTTCGATGGCGTGGCCCGAAATCTCGCTCGCTCTACGGTCCCGAGCTGGCTATTTTGGGGGCAAGTGAGCAGGTTCGTGGAGGGTGAGCTCGTGAAGCGTAGGAGTCCACAGGAGAAGAAGTGGCTGAGCTACGCCAAGGATCGCCGCAACGACTATGGCGAGAACGACAAGAGCTCCCGGAAGAACATCCCCCGGAGCAAGAGGGCGCCGCATCGTGCCAACCGCAGGCGCGCCCACCAGGTGCTCGAAGCGGCTGTGGGCGCGGTTGACCGGGTCGCTGAGGAGGCCGCCGAGGAACGCCTCCTTGTCAGGCGTCCCAAGTCGTGGCGGAAGTGGCGCGACGCTCCTCTTGGAGAGAGCGTCCAGTATCGCCTTGAGCGTCGAATGCGTCTGGGGATCGAGGGTGCGGCGCAGGGGGCGGCGCGCATCCGACGTGTCCGTCAGCGGCTACAGCGCCCGATCTGAGGGCCGGCGAACCGGCGGCGAGGCGTAGATCGCCGGACCCTGGTCCTCGAACGCCCGGCTCGGCCCCGTATCGGTCATGGGCCAGAGCCGTTCTCGGCACAGGACGGGCCGATCAGCAGACGCCGGGCAGCTCGCACACCTTGGCGGCCATCTTCCTGGCGCTCTTGGTCAGGAGGCCGGGGCCGTAGGCTCCCTCGTCGGTCGTGTAGATCATCAGTGCGCTGCCCTTGCGCGCGACGATGCCGGTGACCGTCTGGTTCACGCTGCCGTCCTGCCGGGTCTGGTAGCCCATGCCCAGCGACTCGTCTCCCGCAGTGGCCTTGCTCGTACGCCACTGGATCCTGAGCTCGGGGGCCGACGGGTCGCTCCTGCGGGCGCAGCGCTTGACCTCGGTACGCAGGCCGGCGAGCGCGGCGTGGGCGGCGCGGGGGCTCTTGTAGATGACGAGCTGTTCGGAGGAGCCGCTGGGGGCGCTGGTCCAGCGCGTGATCGTACGGGCCGCCACCCGGTCGCGGTCGGCGGCGCGCTTGAGGTTGCACGGGTTCAGTTGCAACGGCTCGGTGCGCCTGTCGCTGATCTCGTAGCCCTGTTCCTCGGCCTCGTGCGAGCTCAGGACCTTGCGCGCGTCGTGTTCGGTGAGCAGGAAGTTCTTCGGAATCTCGGTCACGGCCGCCGGGGAGAGGGCCAGCACCAAGGAGAGCGTCACGGTGATCATAGAGACTTGGATGCCGGGGGGAACGGCTTGGTTCTCGCTCTCGTCAAGTCGCGTGTCCGGTTCGGCACCTGTTCAGAAGAACGTGGCCAAGAGGTCGGCCACCTTGGCGGGGGCGTCCTGGTCGGGGGCGTTGTGGCCCACGCCGGTCAGTGTCTCGGCACGTGCGTGCGGCAGGGTGACGGCGAGGGCGTCCACCGCCTCGCGGAGGTAGCCGGGGCTTCGGTCGCCCTTCATGAGCAGCGTCTCGGTCTCCGTTTCGCGGTAACGGGCCACGGTGGCGTCGAGGCGCTGGACGGCTCGGATCTCAGCGGGGAGGGTGCCGGCGAGCTCGCGCCATTCGCGGCCGTCCTCGCCCCGCATCATCAGCCCGATCAGGGGCGTCAGCAGCGGCGTCGGTACGTGGTTCAGCGGGCCGCCCACGCGCAAACCCTTGATCATCCGGATCATCGCCTCGCCATGCCGCCCTCGGGAGAGCGCCCGTTCGTAGTCCGGGACCCACTCCAGAGGCAGTGGCTCGCGAGCCGCGATCGCCGGTTCGTACAGGGCGAGCTTGGCGGCGGCGCCGTGATGGCGCAGCACGGTCTCCAGGGCGACCAGGCCGCCGTAGCTGTGACCGAACAGAAAGCGGGCTCCGGAGAGCTTCATGAGCGCGGCCACGTCGGCGCAGTCGTCCTCGACGGTGTGCCCGTCGCGCTGCGGACCGCTGCCGCACCGGCCGCGCCTGTTGAGGGCATAGACGGTGAGCTTGCCGCCGAGGCTCGTTGCCATGGCGGTGTAGTGGTGCGCGGCGCGGGTGCCGCCGGGGACCACCACGAGCGCGGGGCCGCCGCTTCCGTGCACCTCGTACGTGATCACCGTGCCGTCTGCGGAAACGAACCGGTCGCGTTCACCCAAGACTCAACCCTCCGAGGCCGTACGCGCCGGCCCGACCGCCGGCGCGTACGGCCAACCTGCCTGGGCCTGCTGTCAATCTTCTGGCAGAACGCTGGTGCCACGCGGTTGAGTGCTTGAGCGTCGGGAAGCGGCTTCGAGATCGACTGCGGGAGTGTGGAGGTCGTATCCGGAGACGGCCTGCTGGTCGACCTTCTCAAGTACCACTACCTCTACGCCGCCGCGCGTGGGAGCGAGGTCTCGGTCGAGGTGAACGGGAATGCGGATGACGTTCTCCGGGGCAGGTTGTGGCGGCCGCGTACGTCATCGGGCGGAGGTGATCACGTTTCGGCTGTCGCGCCCAGGCGAGCCGCGATGGTCCGCGCGCACACCAGGGCCTCGGTATGGGTGGTGTCCACTTCCAGGTCGTAGACCACGCCCTGGTGGGCCACCTCCGCCTGCGACCCGGCCATCCCGCCGGCCCGGTCCCCCCGGGCGATCTCACGGGCGGCCGCCACCGAGCCCTCGCAGCGTACGCCGACCCACAGCACGTCCAGCCCGTCGAGAACCTGCCGCCAGCGCCGCTGGGACGCCGCGCCACCGAGGAAGACGTCGTCCACGATCACCGGAGCGCCCGCGCGGGCCATCGCGGCGACGCCCTCCATCCAGGCCCTCTCCAGCCTCCTGAACTCCGGGCCGATGAGCACCCCGCCGTCGGGGGCGACCTCGATCCCCGCCGCCGATCCCTCCATGGACGCGGGCATCATGTCGATCAGCGAGTCGACGGCGGCGGTCAGCCATGGATCCGGCAGGACGGCCTGCAGACAGCGGGCGATTCCCGACTTCCCCGAGCTTGAGCCGCCGTTCAGCACGATCACCTGAGCAGTCATCGCCCCACCCTAGGAGCCGCCTCCCGGCCAGGGCATGCGGTTTTCATGCGCGGATCATGCGGCCCGTGATCGATCGTGGACAGTGTTGTCAGTGGTCAGTGTCTTCAGACGCCACGGAGGTAACGCATGAAGCACGTCCGACACGCAGCCGTACGGGTCTTGGGCCGGATCCGCATGGGAGGTATGTACACGTACTGGAACTTCTTCAACTAAGAAGGGCCGACGAGTGACGCATGCATCTGGTTCGGAGCGGCCTCCGGGGCCCCGAGGGCACTGGCTGTTCGGGAACACCGAGGAGTACGACCGGGACAGGAACGGGTTCCTGGAACGGTGTCACCGCGAATACGGGGACGTCTTCTCCTTCGATGCCAGGACGATCGTGGTGTCGTCGCCGGAGCAGGTGCATGCGCTGCTCACCAGGACCAACAAGGATTTTCTGGCCGAGAACTCGCCGTTGGCCGGGCCCATGGACACCGAGCGCATGGCGGCCGACGCCGAGTTGTGGACCACGACCCGGCGGGCCGGGTGGCAGGGGTTGCACCGGCGGGTGGCGGAGGCGCATGCCGGGCGGTTGCGGGCGGTCTTCGAGGAGACCGTGGCCGACGGGGAGATGGACGTCCTCGCCACCATGACCAGGTTCTTCGGCCGGGCGACCGCCGACTTCTGCCTCAGCGCGGATGCGGCCGGTGTGCCGGAGGTGCTGGCCGAGAACGTGGCGGCGATCGATCCGCTGTCGCGTGACTCGCTGCAGTTGCCGCCGTGGTGGCCGTCGCGCAAGGTGTGGCGGTTCGCCAGGTCGCGTAAGCGGCTGCTGGGGCTCATGTCGCAGATCGTGCGAGGACGGCGGCGGCTCCTGGGCGACGGGGAGCCGGTTCAGGATCTGCTCGGGGTGCTGCTGGCCTCGTCTGCCGAGTTGTCCGACGTGCAGATCGAGCGGTTCCTGCGGGGGATCATGTTGGCGGCGCTGGGTGTGCCGGCCAGCGCCCTCACCTGGATCGTGTACGAGCTCAGCGCCCGGCCCGACGTGCTGGGCCGGCTGGCGGACGAGGCCGGTTCGGTGGGTGAGGACGACGGAGTGCCGGCCGTCGGAGACCTGCCGTACACCGAGGCGTTCGTCAAGGAGGTGCTGCGGCTGTGGCCGCCGACCTGGCTGATCGGCAGGACCGTACGGCGGGAGACCGAGCTGGACGGGTGGCGGCTCAAGGCGGGCGACCAGGTGCTGTTCAGCCTCTACCGGCTGCACCGGGACGCCCGCTGGTGGTCCGAACCCGATCGGCTGGTGCCGGAACGGTGGCTGGAGCCTCATGCGGCGCCCGTCAGGCATACCTACCTGCCTTTCGGGGCGGGGCCGCGGGTGTGCGTGGGGACCCAGCTCGGCATGATGCAGTTGACGCTGGCCACGTTCTGGCTGGTGCGGACGATGGAGATCGTCCCGTCCGGCGGGGCGGCGGATCCCGATTTCAGCGGGCTGCTGGTGCCGAGGGATCTGCGGGTCCGGTTGCGCCGGAAGGTGGTCCGGCAGAGCGCGTGATCTTCCGCCACAGGGCGTCGGCCTCGGCGGTGCGGTGTTGCCGCTGGTAGAGCTCTCGGGCCTGCCGCCAGGTGGCGCGGGCCGCCGTGCTGTCGCCCGTGTCGTGGTGCACGTCGCCGATGCGGGTCAGGGTGTCGGCTCCCTGGTAGACGTTGCCCAGTTTCTCCCGGATAGTGAGGCAGCGGGCGTAGTAGCGGAGGGCTTCGTCGTGGCGGCCGGCCAGGTGGGCGATGTAGCCGAGGCTGTCGAGGGTGGCGGATTCGCCGTTCTCGTCCTCGTGCGTACGGAACAGGGCCAGCGCCTGCTCGCAGTATCGTCGCGCCTTCGCGTGGTGGCCGAGCTGGACGTGGCACCAGCCGGCCGCGCCGAGGGCGTTGGCCTCCCAGGCGGCGTCGCCCAGCTCGCGCTGGAGGCGCAGGGCGTGCTCCACGTGGGGGAGCGCGCGGTCGGCGGCGCCTCTCATGAGCCAGGCGTAGCCGAGGGTGTGGCTGGTGTGCGCCTGACCGGCGCGGTCCCCGTCCTGCTCGAACAGCTCGGCGGCGCGGTGCAGGTGCTCGAGGTCCTCGTCGTCCTCGCAGGGCCCGGTGGCCTGCGCGTGGGCGTAGCCGAGGTACCAGTGGGCGAAGGCGCGGGCGTTCAGGTCGCCCATGCGCTCGGCGGCGGCCAGCGCCGTCCGCCAGATCTCCAGGCGCTGCGCGTGCAGGCAGCGCCGCATGTGGAACGTGTCCATGGCCCAGGCCAGGCGCCAGGCGGCCGCGTCCATGTGGAGCTGTACGGCCAGCCGCTGGGCGGCGATGAGGGCGGGCTGCTCGGCCTCGAACCAGGCCCAGACCGCTTCGACGTCCTCGAACTCCTTCCGCGCGGACTCGGGGGACATGCGGCCGGCGAACGGGCGGCTCGGGAACAGCAGGCGGTCACCGGCGCGGGCGGTGCGCGCGTACGCGTCGAACAGCCGGGCGAGCGCCTCCGAGCGGTCGTGGACGGGCAGGTCGGCGTGGGCGCGTTCGGCCGCGTACAGGCGGACCAGGTCGTGGGTACGGTAGCGGCCCGGCCGGTGCTGGCCGACCAGGTTGGCGGTCTCGAGGTCGTGGAGCAGCACCCGGGCACGGGAGGTCGGCAGACCGGCGAGCGCGGCGGCCGAGCTCAGGCCGCAGTCCGGCCACGGGGCCAGGCCGAGGAGCGCGAACAGCCGGGCGGTGGGGGCGTCGAGGGCCTCGTACGAGGAGGTGAACGCGGCCCGCAGGTCCGTGTTCAGGTCGCCGCCGGTCGTCAGGGCGTCGAGGCGGGTCGAAGGGCTGCGTAGCTGCTCGGCCAGCACCGACAGGGGGAAGTCGGGGTGCATGGCGGCGCGGGCCGTCAGTACGCCGATCGCGAGCGGCAGCCCACCACTGTGCTCGACGAGGACGGCCACGCTCCCGGGGTCCTCGTCGAGCCTGGCGGGGCCGAGATGGCTGCGCAGCAGGTGGCGGGTCTCCGCCGGGGTGAGGGGGGCCAGGGTGATCAGGGTCGCGCCATGGGTGGCGTTCAGGCCGGCGAGGCTGTTGCGGCTGGTGACCAGGACCGTGCAGCCGGCGGAGCCCGGCAGCAGCGGCTCGATCTGGGCCACGTCGCGGGCGTTGTCCAGGACGACGAGCAGGCGCAGGTCCGCCACCAGGGACCGGAAGAGCCCGGCCTGGGCCTCCTGCCCGGCCGGGATCGCCGCGGCGGGGACGCCGAGGGAACCGAGGAAATGACGCAGCGCCACGTGGGCCGGCAGGGGGCCGGTGTTCGGGTCGAAGCCGTGGAGGTTGACGTAGAGCTGGCCGTCGGGGAAGAGGTCGATGTTGTCGTGCGCCCAGTACAGCGCCAGCCAGGTCTTCCCCATCCCGCCGGCACCGCCGACGGCGGCGATGGGCATGCCGGCGGTGGTGCGCAGGTGGTCCAGCCGGGCGCGTTCGGGGCCCCGGCCGGCGAAGCGCGGTGGCGGGGCCGGGAGCTGCCGGGGGATCGGGACGGGGTGGGGCGCGCGGGCACCTTCCCCGAGGGTGAGGGCCGTGTGGGCGGGCCTGAGAGGGGGGACGGCGGTGGCGCCGGCCGACGGCTCCAGAGCGGTGGAGGCCGTCGGGTCGAGGGGGCCGGGGGCGGAATTCGGCGGGGTGGCGCGGGTGGGGTTCGGAGCGGCGGTGCGGGCGGGGTCCAGAGGGGTGGTGGCCGGCTTCAGGGTGTTGTCCGCGGTGAGGATGCGCTGGTGGAGGCGCTGTAGCTCGCCTTCGGGCTCCAGCCCGAGCTCCTCGATCGTACGCTCGCGCAGCCCCCGGTAGATCGCCAGCGCTTCGGTACGTCGCCCGCCGCGGTACAGGGCCAGCATGAGCCGCTCGTGGGCCGGTTCGCGCAGGGGATGATCGGTGATGATCGCGGTGAGGTCGGTGATGGCCTCGGCGTACCTGCCCAGTGCGAGCATCGCGGAGCTTCGTTCCTCCACCGCTCCCAGGCGCAGCTCCTCGAGCCGGGCCGCCTCGGCCTGGACGAAGGAGCCGTCGACGCCGGTCAGCGGTGTCCCGCGCCACAGGCTCAGCGCCCGGTCGTAGTGGGCCAAGGCGGTCTCGGGGTCGCCCGCCTCGCGGGCCCGGGTCACGTGGTCGAGGAACGCCGTCAGGTCGAGCCGGTCGGAGGGCAGGCGGATGACGTACCCGGGGCGTTGGGTGTGGATCTCCGCCGTCGCGCACGTCTTCCTGAGGTCGGAGATCAGCGTTCTGACGCGGGAGGCGGGGGAGCTGGGTAACGGCTCGCCCCACAGCGCCTCCGCCAGGCGCTGGGTCGATACGACCCGGTTGGCGTTCAGGAGCAGGATCGTCAGCAACGCTCCCTGCTTGCCGGTGAGGACGAGACGTCCGGACTCGGACCGGCACTCCACCGGTCCGAGCACGCTGAACCTGACACGCGGGTGACCTTCAAGAACCATTCGCGACCTCCAGACGCCCTGGCCGGGGCTTTCGTCAGGATAATGACGCTTATGATCGCGATGCGGCGGCCTCGGTGTTCGAGCACGTCCAGGGCACGGGTATCGGGGGAGTGACGGCTACTGAGCGCGTGAGGGCCGGTTGAACCAGCGGGCGGCGAGGAGCAGGAGTATCAAGGGCTCCCGGCTGGAAGCAAGGAGGCCGACCAGCGCAGCCGGCGCCACGAGGGCCAATGCCACCTGGACCGTCAAGATGAATTGGGCCGCCCTGACGTTGCCCGGCATGCGGTCGGTTTTCGCGAGATCCGTCACCTCCCCATTCTGGCGGACCTTTTCCGGCCAACTTCGCGTGAACCGGCTCTTTCCAAAAGGCGGCGTCTTCCGGCGGCAGGTGGACAGCGCGATTCGTACCGAAGATATTGGAAGGGAAGCGGAGGTGTTTCATGCAGGCACGCCTTGACCATCTCGTCTGCTGGGTTTCCGATCAGCTCGCCTCATTACGTTTCTATGAGGAGGTCGTCGGATTGCCCGGGGTGCGGGCCAAGGAGTTCCGTGAGGGGAAGGCGTCATTTCCCAGTGTGCGGGTCTCACGCGAGACCATTCTCGACCTGATGGCCTATGAGGCGACGCGAGGTGTGGACGAGGGCACCGGAGTGGGAGGCAGCGCCGGACATCCCATCAATCATTTCTGCCTGGCGGTGAGCGGAGAGGACTTCGACGCGCTGAAGACCAGGTTGAAGCAGCACGGTGTGGAGATCACCGGGACCGGCACCAACTCCTTCGGGGCTCAGGGGATCGCCCCCGAGACGATGTACTTCCCCGACCCCGATGGCAACGTGCTGGAGGTCCGCTACTACGAGTGAGCGCGGCGGCGCAGGCGGGCGCGTACGGCCCGGCGGACCACCGGGCCCATGTCCTCCAGCGCCGCCACCAGCGTCGCGAGCTCTTCCAGCGCGTCCAGCGCCTGGTTCGCCCCCTCGCTGTCCACGCCCTCGTAGAGCTCCAGCCCCACGAACGCCGCCGCCGTGGCCTTGGCCAGGCCGGACACGTCCACGAACTCGGCCAGCGGCGAGTTCGCCAGCACCCTCCCGAGGGCCTGCTCCACCTCCGCGATCCACAGGTTGAGCCCGGTGGTGGTGGCCGGGATGAGCTTGTCGTCGGTCTGGCTGCCGGCCAGGAGCTGCGCCAGCGCCGCGACGCTGCCCTCGGCGCGCTCCTCGGCGTGCAGCGCGCGGCCGAGGTCGAGCAGCTCGCGCAGGGTGGTCACGGTGGCGAAGCGGTCGCGGTAGAGGGCGATGCGCTGCCGGGAGCCCTGCTCGCAGGCCGCGGCCAGGAGCTGGTCGACGCTGCCGAAATGGTAGAAGACGAGGGCCTGGTTGACGCCGGCCGCGGCGGCGATCGTCCGGGCGGAGACGCCCGCCATCCCCTGCGACTTCAGCGTCTCGAGCGCCGCCTCGAGCAGCTTGGTACGTGTGTCGGCCACGAGGTCACGCTAGCCGCGTTTGCGCACGCGGTGCTCCGCCGCGGATCCCTCAGGGGGTCTCGAGAGTGTCGGCGCGGTCTGGTACACAGGGCGGCATGGGTGTGAGCGTCGATGAGTTCCTCAAGCTGCTGGACGAGCTGCCCGAGGTCAGCATGCACCACAGCGCCGAATGGGTCGCGCTCAAGGTGCGCGGCAAGGGGTTCGGCTATCTGTGGGAGGCGACCGAGACCGTCGGGCTCAAGGCCACGATCGAAGAGCAGCTCGCGCTCGTCAACGAGCGGCCCGAGGTGTTCGAGGTGCAGTTCACGGCGGGGCGGTTCGGGTGGGTGGTGGTGCATCTCGACCGGATCGCCGCCGATGAGCTGTTCGAGCTGATGGCCGAGGCGTGGTGCCTGACCGCGCCCCAGCAGATGGCGGCCGACTTCGAGGCGGTCCTCGGAATCGGCCAGGAGGTGCGTCCCGGGTAATCTCGGGCATCGTGACCCCCGTGAACGTCAGGCTGCGCGAGTGGCGCGACGACGACGCCCCAGCCGTGCTCAGCGCCTTCCAGGCGCCCGA
This sequence comes from Nonomuraea sp. NPDC050643, assembly GCF_040654715.1. NCBI lineage: Bacteria > Bacillati > Actinomycetota > Actinomycetes > Streptosporangiales > Streptosporangiaceae > Nonomuraea > Nonomuraea sp. NPDC050643. Next base: position 165,152 of record NZ_JBFAIM010000012.1, read on the forward strand.
TCTGCGCCTGCAGGCACCCTGGCCCGTCGTCACGCTGAAGGACGCCATGGGCTGGATCGCCGCCTGGTCGGGAGTGGGTCACGCCTTCGCCGTGACGATCGGCGGAAACGGCGACGGCGGGGAGCGGGTCGTCGGGAACGTGGCGGTGACCAGGATCGACGACCACGGCAACGGCTGGGTGTCCTACTGGGTGGTGCCCGAGGCCAGGGGGAAGGGGGTCGCGGCGGCGGCGACCGATCTGCTGGCGCGGTGGGCGTTCGACGAGCGCGGGCTCTACCGGCTCGAGCTGGGGCACCGTACGAACAATCCCGCGTCGTGCCGGGTCGCCACCAAGGCCGGATTCCTGCCCGAGGGCATCGAGCGGGGGCGGCTCTGCTACGAGGGCGTCCGTTATGACGTGGAGCGGCATGCCCGGCTGGCCACCGACTGACGAGCTCGGCTGGTCAGCGCACCGGCCGCTGATCTACCCTGCTGAGGTGGACAGCGAGAGTCTGGCCGCGGCCGGGCTGCTGGCGGCCCTCAGCCGGGCGTCGGAGATTCTCGCGGAATTACATCATCCCTTCGTGAGAAGTGAGCGCTTCTCCTATTTCCTGCCGCCCGCGGGGGCCCGCGTGGGTGCGGCGTTCATCCTGCCCGACGGCCGCGAGGTCCGGTTCGAAGTGTCCATCAGCGCTTCTGGCGGCGCCTTCCACGTGAAGGGCTCGGTCACGGCGGAGGAGGAGTCCCTGCTCGAGCTGCCGCGCAAGAGCGTGGCGGGCATTCACGACGGGCTCGCCGTGCTGGACGACTACGCGGGGGAGGTGGCGGCTCCGGCGGCGCGGCTGATCGACCAGCTTTTGGCAGAGATTGTCTGACAACTAGACAGATGGTGTCTGGTTGTCTGACAATGGTGCCATGAGGAATGGACCGCTCGCCGTTGTCGGCGCTTCCGTGCTCTGGGGCACCGCGGGAACGGCCGGGCTGCTCGTCTCCGCCGACTCCGTCGCCCTGGCCGCCGCCCGGCTGGTCATCGGGGGCGCCGCCCTGGCACTCGTCGCCGGCGCCGGCGTCAGGCGGGCCGTCCGGCCGGGCCTGCTGCTGGGGGCCGTCGCGGTGGCCGCGTACCAGCTCTGCTTCTTCGCCGCCGTGGGCCGCACCGGTGTCGCCATCGGGACCGTCGTCGCGATCGGCAGCGGGCCCGTCTTCACCGGGCTGCTCTCCTGGGCGCTGCACGGCCGCCGCCCGACCAGCCGCTGGGCGATGGCCACCACGGCGGCCATCTGCGGCTGCGCGGCCCTGATCGTCGGCGGGGGCGCCGACGCCGGGGCGGAGGTGCTGCCGGGCATCCTGCTCGCGCTGCTGGGCGGCCTGCTGTACGCCTTCTACGCCGTCATGGCGGCCAGGGCGATCGGCCAGGGGGCCGAGTCGAACGCGGTCATGGGGGTGATGTTCGGCGGGGCGGCCCTGATCATGCTGCCGGTGCTCCTCATCGGCGGGATCGGCTGGCTGGCCGAGCCGCGCGGGCTGATCGCCGTCCTCTACCTCGGGCTCGGCTCCACCGCCCTGTCCTACTTCCTGTACGGCCGGGGCCTGCGCACCACCCCCGTGGCCACCGCCGCCACGCTGGCCCTGGCCGAGCCGGCCGTCGCCGCGCTGCTCGGCCTGGTCGTGCTGGACGAACGGCTGACCCCGATCTCGATCGCCGGGCTGGTCCTGCTCGCGCTCAGCCTCGTGGCGGTGGCCGTACCGGAACGAACCCCGGAAAGGGAGCTAGAGTCGCAGCCGTGACGTTGCCGCTCAGACCCGTCTCCACCGTCGGCGCGCTCGCCGACTCCCTGCGCAGCAGGGTGCTCTCCGGCGAGATCGCGCCCGGCACCTCGCTCCCCGAGCAGGAGATCGCCGCATCGTACGGCGTCGCCAGGCCCACCGTGCGCGAGGCACTGGCGACCCTGGTCCACGAGGGACTGCTGAGACGCGAACGCAACCGCAGTGCCTATGTCCCGGAGGTGACGCTTTCGGACCTCGAAGACCTCATGTACGTCCGCCGCCCCCTCGAAGACCTCATGGCGCAGGCCGTGGCCGGGCGGACGGTGCCGGGGGCCGAGGCCGCGCTGCACCGGATGTCCGCGCTGCCCGACGACGCGCCCTGGTCGGAGACCGTGGCCGAGCACATGGCGCTGCACCAGGCGCTGATCGAGGCCGTCGGCAGCCCCCGGCTCGAACGGCTCTACGGGGCGCTGGCCGCCGAGACGAGGCTGGGGCTCGTGCGGCTGCGAGAGGTGTACAAGGACAGGGACGTGCTCATCCTCGAGCATCGCGAGCTGCTCGACGCGATCGCGAACGGCCCGGAGGACGAGGCGAGAGCGGCCGTCGCCGCGCACCTCGGCCATTCCTGGGGCGGCGACGGACGATCGTGAGCACCATTGCGCGCGAACCCTTGCGGGACTGCCCTGCAACTCGCAAGAATCGCGGCCATGCACGGCAATCCGATGCCGGACTCCTACGTGTATGTCACGGAAGAGGGCGTCACTCGTCACTACGCGGACGGTAGCGTCGAGGCGCTCGCCTGGGAGGACGTGGTGGAGGTCCGTGTCGTCACCGAATCCGGGGAAGACGTCCACTACATCCTGCTCGATCGCGACGGCGAAGGCTGTGTCGTGCCGCGTTCGGCCACGGAGGCCACCTTCCTCGCCCGCCTGCGCTACCTGCCCGACTTCGACCTCGACCGGCTGACGCTGGCCGCGGATTCGGCCCATGACGGAGTTGTGGTCGTCTGGCGCAGCCCGGATCCACCGACCGCATTGCCGGATCTGGAGTACGACTAGCGCCTTCACATTTCCGCAACCTGCTGAAATGTCGCCGTAAATCCGGATTTATCGCCCTCTGAGCACTGCCACCCATGGATCGTTCCGTCAAGTCCTGAGCCCACCCGGCAATCGTCCGATTGTGGACATTTGACGTTATTCCCCACACCGGAATCGATCTTTACTCTTTAGTGGGGGCCGCCGCCCTTGATTGTGCGTGGGACTTGTCAACCCATGTGGTTCAAGGAACGTCCGACTATCGCGGTGCACAGAGTTGTCAGGGTGGTGCTATGAGAGTGGGGACTGAGGGGTCCACTGTCGTGCTCCTCGAGGCCGTGCCGCGCCATGCGTCCAGTATCTGGACCCGGGCGTACTTACGGCTCCTGTTATCCGGAGACACGATGTTCGCGCTGCTCGCATGCGTTTGCGTGCTGGGCATCAGGCTGCTCGCCGGCGCGTACATTCCGTCAGCCGAATTCGTTCTCGGATTCGGCCTGGTCATCGTCTGGCCGGCGGCGCTCATGATGGGCGGCGCGTATCGCCAGCGGGCCAACGGAGAGGGCACGGAGGAGTTCAAGGCGGTCTTCAACGGCGGCGTCGGCCTCATGGCCGCGGTCGCCATCATGGCCTATGCCACGCAGACCGCCATCGCGCGAAGTTTCGTGATGGCGATGCTGCCGCTGGCTTTGGTGGCCACGCTCTACTTCCGCTACAAGATGCGTAAACGCCTGCACCGTAGGAGAGCGGTGGGGGACTACATGCGCTCGGTGATCGCGGTCGGGCACCGGGAGTCGATTCTCGACCTGGTGATGCAGTTCAGGCGGCAGCCGTATCACGGAATGCGGGTGGTGGGAGCCTGCCTTCCGGAGAACGCGATGGACCTGGACGTGGACGGCGTGCCGGTGCTGGGCTCGTTCGGCGACGTGGCCGGCGTGGTGGAGCGGCAGCAGGCCGACGCCGTGGCCGTGCTGGCCTGTCCGGAGCTGGACGGGGCGGCGCTGCGCCGGCTGGCCTGGAGCCTAGAGACCGCGCGTACCGACCTGTTCGTGGCTCCGGCCCTGCTCGACGTGGCGGGGCCGCGCATCAGCATCAGGCCGGTCGCGGGGATGCCGCTGCTGCACGTGGAGCACCCCGAGTTCGACGGCACCAAGCAGATCGCGAAGGCCGTGTTCGACCGGCTCATGGCGGCGGGAGCGCTGCTGCTCCTCGCGCCGCCACTGCTGGTGATCGCGCTGGTGATCCGCCTCACCAGCCCGGGGCCGGCGCTGTTTCGCCAGATCAGGGTGGGTAAGAGCGGCAGAGAATTCCGGGTCGTGAAATTTCGCACCATGGTGGCTGACGCGGAGCGGCTCAAGGGTTCGCTTCTCGAAGCGAACGAGTTCGACGGGGTGCTCTTCAAGATTAGGAACGATCCAAGGATCACCCGGGTAGGCGCTTTCCTGCGGAAATACTCCCTCGACGAGCTGCCCCAACTGCTCAACGTGCTCCGAGGCGAGATGTCCCTCGTCGGCCCGCGCCCGCCGCTGCCGGAAGAGGTGGGCAAGTACGGCACCGACGTGCGCCGGCGCCTGGTGGTCAAGCCGGGCATGACCGGGTTGTGGCAGGTCAGCGGCCGATCCGACCTGACGTGGGAGGAGTCCGTACGACTCGACCTGCGCTATGTCGAAAACTGGTCGCTCATCCTCGACCTGCAGATCCTGTGGAAGACCTGGTCGGTCGTCACCCGTGGAGAAGGGGCCTACTAGCGGTGAAAGCACTCGTGCTCGCCGGGGGGTCGGGCACACGGCTACGACCCATCACGCACACCTCGGCCAAGCAGCTCGTCCCGGTCGCGAACAAGCCGGTCCTGTTCTACGGGCTCGAGGCCATCGCGGCGGCGGGGATCAGGGAGCTGGGCCTGGTGGTGGGGGACACCCATGCGGAGATCGAGGCCGCCGTGGGCGACGGCTCGGCGTTCGGGCTGCAGGTGACGTACCTGCGGCAGGAGGCGCCGCTCGGGCTGGCCCACGGCGTGCTGATCGCCCGCGAGTTCCTGGGCGGCGAGGACTTCGTCATGTACCTCGGCGACAACTTCATCGTGGGCGGCATCAACGACCTGGTAGACCGGTTCGCGCGTGAGCGGCCCGCGGCCCAGATCATGCTCACGAAGGTCGGCGACCCGCGTCAGTTCGGGGTCGCCGAGCTCGACGCCCAGGGACGTGTGATCGGCCTGGAGGAGAAGCCCGCGCGTCCCAAGAGCGACCTGGCGCTGGTCGGCGTCTACATGCTCACCCCGGCCGTGCACGCGGCCGTGGCGGAGCTCAAGCCGTCGTGGCGGGGCGAGTTGGAGATCACCGACGCGATCCAGTGGCTGATCGAGGCGGGGCTGCGGGTGGAGTCCTCGGTGATCTCCGGCTACTGGAAGGACACCGGCAACGTCACCGACATGCTGGAGGTCAACCGGCTGGTCCTGGAGTCGGTCGAGCCCCGCGTGCACGGCCGGGTCGACGACGCCAGCGAGCTGGTGGGCCGTGTCGTCATCGAACGGGGCGCGGTGGTCGAGCGCTCCCGGATCGTCGGCCCGGTGATCATCGGCGAGGGGGCGCGGATCCGCGACAGCTACGTGGGCCCCTTCACCTCCCTCGGCGCCGGGTGCGCGATCACCGGCAGCGAGATCGAGTACTCCATCGTGCTGCCCAGGGCCTCCATCGCCGGGGTCGGCCGCATCGAGTCGTCGCTGATCGGCCACGACGTCGAGGTCACGCCGGCCCCGAACACGCCCAAAGCCCACCGTCTCGTGCTGGGCGATCACAGCAAGGTGCAGATCAGTTCATGACAGGGAGCCTGGTGACGGGGAGTGCGCGCACCCGGACGGCGCGGGCGTGCCGGGAGGCCGGGATGGCGCGGGTGCCGGCCGACGTCTCGATCGTCCGCCGCGACGCCAGGGATCGGATGGACGCACGATCGTAGCGGCGGTTGATTTCACGGATATCTCACCAAGGCCGGGAGGCGGCATGAGGTGGCTCATCACGGGGGCGGGCGGCATGCTGGCCGCGGACGTCCTGGACCGGACGGCACTGACCGGCGAGCCCGTGCTCGCGCTCGGTCGCTCGGAGCTGGATCTGTGTGACAAGCGCGCCGTACGCGACTTCGTCGGCGCCTACCGGCCCAGAGTCGTGCTCAACTGCGCCGCCTGGACGGCGGTGGACGACGCCGAGACGCGCGAGCCCGAGGCGCTGGCCGTCAACGGGCACGCGGTGCACTGGCTGGCCGAGGCGTGCGAGCGGGTGGGGGCGCGGCTGGTGCACGTCTCGACCGACTACGTCTTCGACGGGTCGGGGCGGGAGCCGTACCGGGAGGACTCCCCGACGGGGCCGGTGAACGCGTACGGGCGGACCAAGCTCGCCGGGGAGCGCGCGGCGCTGGAGCACGGCCACTACGTGGTGCGCACCGCCTGGCTGTACGGCGCGGCCGGCCCGAACTTCGTCCGGACCATGATCAGGCTGGCGGGCGAGCGGCCCACCCTGGACGTGGTCGACGACCAGCGCGGGCAGCCCACGTGGGCGGCCGACCTGGCCGACTTCCTGGTCCGGCTGGCCCAGTCCGACCAGCCGCCCGGCGTCTACCACGGCACCAGCTCAGGTGAGACCACCTGGTACGAGCTGGCCAGGGAGATCTTCACCCTGCTCGGCGAGGACCCGAGCCGCGTACGTCCCGTGCCGAGCAGCGCCTACCCCCGCCCGGCCCGGCGCCCGGCCAACAGCGTGCTGGCCCACACGCGCTGGGAGCCGATCCGCCACTGGCAGGCGGCGCTGCACGCGGCCTGGCCGGTGATGACCAGGAAGGCGGGTCCTCAGTGCAGTGTGGCGTAGAACTCCTCGCACGTCCGGTAGTCCGGCAGCAGCCCGGCCGCCAGCGCCTTCTCGAGCGACGGGGCTTCGGCGTCCTTGTCCGACAGCACCGGCTCCAGGCCGTCCGGCCAGCCGATCGCCAGGGTCGGGTCGAGCGGGTGGATGCCGTACTCGCGCCCGGGGTTGTACGGCTGCGAGCACAGGTACACCACCGTGGCCCGCTCGCTCAGCACCACGAACCCGTGCCCGAGGCCCTCGGCGATCAGCACGCCGCCCCCGGTCTCGTCGTCGAGCGTCACGGTCTCCCAGCGGCCGAAGGTGGGGGAGCCCACCCGGACGTCCACGACGGCGTCCATGATCGCGCCGGACACGCACATGATGTATTTCGCCTGGCCAGGCGGGACCGCCGCGAAGTGCACCCCCCGGATGACGCCCGCCCTGGAGACGGTGCAGTTGACCTGGGCCACGTCCAGCCGGTGCGGCACGCCGGCCGCCCTGAAGGCCTCGTGGAGGCTGCCGCGGGAGTCGGCGTGCACGCGCGGCCGGTGGTGCCACGAGCCGTCGATCGAGAGGCGATCCATGATCGCAGCATGCCATCACCATGCACGCCACTTGAAGGGTGATTTTTCATGATGACCGCAGTCTTCTCCAATAGTGCCGCCGCCGACGACGCCCGCCGCGCGCTGCTCTTCCAGGGTGAGGTGTTCGTCTATGCGGCCTCGCCCGCCACGACTGAGCTGGTCGGATTCGCCCAAGAACTGATCACCGAGGCGTTCGGCGGGCACGACCCGGAGACCGCCCAGCACGAGATGCCGGTCGAAGAATTCGCGCAATTACTGGCCGGCCTGAAACCCCGTTTCATTCACCACCCCAGATGCAAGGAGCTGCTGCCCGCGGTGATCGAGGAGCGCGGCTGCGACCTCGCGCAGACCTACTTCGACGTGCCGCGGCTGCGTACCTCGACCTCGAACGACTACCTGGTCTCCGGCATCTCCTACGCCTTCCACCCGCACCGCGACTGCTGGTACTCGGCCCCGTTCAACCAGGTCAACTGGTGGATCCCGGTCTTCGGAGTGGTCCCGGAGAACGTCATGGCCTTCCACCCGCGCTACTTCGACCAGCCGGTGCGCAACAGCAGCAAGGTCTACGACTACGCGGAGTGGAACCGTACGAGCAGGCAGAGCGCCGCCGCCCACGTGCGCAGCGACACCCGCGTGCAGCCCAGGCCGGAGGAGCCGATCGAACTGGAGCCGCAGGTACGGGTGGTGCCCGAGGCCGGCGGGACGCTCATGTTCTCCGGCGCGCAACTGCACTCCACCGTGCCGAACACCTCGGGCCGGACCCGGTTCAGCATCGACTTCCGCACCGTGCACCTCGGCGACGTGCGGGCCCACCGCGGCGCGCCGAACGTGGACGCCGAGTGCACGGGGACGACGCTGCGGGACTTCGTGCGCTGCCGCGACCTCGCCGCGATGCCCGAGGACCTGGCGCTGGACTACGAGGCCCGGGCCCTGGCTGGAGTGAGCTGAATGACCACCTGCCGGTTGTGCGGCGCGGACGGGCTGCGCGGGGTCGTGGACCTCGGCGCGACCCCGCCGTGCGAGCTGTTCCTGACCGCGGAGCGGCTCGACGAGCCCGAGCCCACCTACCCGCTGCACCTGCGGGTCTGCACGCGGTGCTGGCTGGCCCAGCTACCGCCGCTGATCACGCCGGAGGAGACGTTCACCGAGTACGCCTACTTCTCCTCCTACTCGACCTCCTGGGTCGAGCACGCGCGCCGGTTCGTGGACGGCGCTGGGCTGCGGCCCGGCTCGTTCGTGGTGGAGGTGGCCAGCAACGACGGCTACCTGCTCCAGCACGTGGTCGAGCGGGGTGTGCGATGCCTGGGCATCGAGCCGTCGGCCAACGTCGGCAGGGCCGCCACGGCCAAGGGCGTGCCGACGCTCACCGAGTTCCTGTCGCCGGAGGTCGGCCGGCGGGTGCGGGCCGAGCACGGGCCCGCCGACCTGGTGGTGGCGAACAACGTGTACGCCCACATCCCCGACGTCGTGGGCTTCACGAAGGGCCTGCGCGCGCTGGTGGCCGACGACGGCCGGGTCTCCATCGAGGTGCAGCACCTGCTGTCGCTGATGGAGCTCAACCAGTTCGACACGATCTACCACGAGCACTTCCAGTACTACACGGTCGCCTCGGCGCAGCGGGCGCTGGCGAGCGGCGGGCTGCACCTGGTGGACGTGGAGCCGCTGCCGACGCACGGCGGCTCGATCAGGCTGTGGGCACAGCCGGCGGAGGCGCCCGTGTCGCAGCGGGTCGTCGACGTGCTGGCCCGCGAGAAGGCGGCGGGGCTGCACGAGCCGTCCGGCTACGAGGACTTCGCGGCGCGGGTGGCCAAGGTGCGGCGGGACCTGCTGCGCTTCCTCATCGACGCCGCGGACGCGGGGCGCAGCGTGGTCGGGTACGGCGCTCCGGGCAAGGGGAACACGCTGCTCAACCACTGCGGGATCCGGCCGGACCTGCTGGCGTACACGGTGGATCGCAACCCGTACAAGCACGGCCGGTTCACGCCGGGGTCGCGGATCCCGATCCTCGCGCCCGAGCGCATCGCCGAGGATCGGCCCGACTACGTGCTCGTGCTGCCCTGGAACCTGCGTGACGAACTGGTCGGCCAGCTCTCGTACGTCCGCGAGTGGGGCGGCCGGCTGGTCTTCCCGATACCTGCCCTGGAGGTCGTCGCATGAAAGTCGTCCTCTTCTGCGGCGGTCGCGGCACCAGGATGCGCAGCGACGCCCCCGGTGGCGACATGCCCAAGCCGATGCAGCTCGTCGGCCCGCGCCCGCTGGTCTGGCACGTCATGCGCTACTACGCGCACTTCGGCCACAAGCAGTTCATCCTGTGCCTGGGGTACGGCGCCCAGCACATCAAGGACTTCTTCCTGACCTACCGGGAGACCGGGTCCAACGACTTCGTCCTGCGGGGCGGGCGGATCGAGCTGCTGTCCACCGACATCTCGGACTGGGAGGTGTCGCTGATCGACACCGGGCTCGACTCCCCGATCGGCGAGCGCCTACGCAGGGTCCGTGAGCATCTCGGCGACTCGGAGATGTTCCTGGCCAACTACGCCGACGTGCTCACGGACGCGCCGCTGCCCGAGATCATCGACCGGTTCGCCGCCACCGACGCGGGCGCCTCGATGATGGTGGTCCCGCCGACCAACACCTTCCACGTCATCGACGTCGGCGAGGCCGGGCTCGTCGGCGGCATCACGCCGGTCAGCGAGATGCCGCTCTGGGTCAACGGCGGCTTCTTCGTGCTGCGGCAGGACGTCTTCGAGCACATCCCGGAGAACGGTGACCTGGTCGCCGACGGCTGCGCGGAGCTGGCCAAGCGGGGCAGGCTGCTGGCGTATCCGCATCGGGGTTACTGGCGGCCGAGCGACACCGTCAACCAGCGGCTCGAGCTGGACCGGTCGTGGGCGCGCGGCGAGCGCCCGTGGGCGCTGTGGGAAGCATGATCGGCCTGCGGCCCGCCCGGCTGGACGGGGTCGTCGCGCTCGGCGCGCACTGCGACGACATCGCGATCGGCGCGGGCGCGAGCCTGCGCACGCTCTGCTCGGCCCGGCCGGGGCTGCGGGTGGACGCGCTGGTGCTGTCGGGCGCCGGCACCGAGCGCGAGCAGGAGGAACGGGCGGCGCTCGCCGCCTTCTGCCCCGGCGCCGACCTGCGGCTGAGCGTGCTCAAGCTGCCCGACGGGCGGCTGCCCGCGCACTGGGACGAGGCCAAGGCCGCTCTGGAGGACCTGCGCGCCCAGACGAGCCCCGACGTGATCTTCGCCCCGTGGGCGGGCGACGCGCACCAGGACCACCGGGGCCTGGCCCGGCTCGTGCCGACGGTCTGGCGCGACCACCTGGCGCTGGGCTACGAGATCGTCAAGTGGGACGGCGACCTCGGCCGCCCCTCGGTCTACCAGCCGCTCGAGGACGAGACGGCCGAGACCAAGGTGCGCCTGCTGCAGGAGCACTACCCCTCGCAGCGGCACCGCCCCTGGTACGACCGGGAGGCCTTCCTCGGGCTCGCCCGCATCCGCGGCATCGAGTGCGGCGCCAGGTACGCCGAGGCCTTCCACGTGAACAAGCTCATCATCGACCTCACTGGAGGCTGACGTGCGGATTCTCCTGACCGGGCACCAGGGCTACCTGGGCGGCGTCATGGCCCCGGTGCTGTCCGGTGCCGGGCACGAGGTGGTCGGCCTCGACTCCGGCCTGTTCGCCGACTGCGTGCTCGGCCCCGTGCCCGCCGACCCGGCGGGCCACGCGGTGGACCTGCGGGACGTGACCCCCGATCTGCTGACCGGCATCGACGCCGTGGCGCACCTGGCCGCGCTGTCGAACGACCCGCTGGGCTCGCTGTCCCCCAGGCTGACCTACGAGATCAACCACCACGCCTCCGTCCGGCTGGCCAGGCTGGCCAGGGAGGCCGGGGTGCGCCGGTTCGTCTACGCCTCCACCTGCTCGGTCTACGGCGCCTCCGGGGGCGACGACCTGGTGAACGAGGACGCGCCGCTGCGGCCCGTGACGCCGTACGCGGAGTCGAAGGTCCGGGTCGAGGACGACCTGGCCGAGCTGGCCGACGGCGACTTCACACCGGTGTTCATGCGCAACGCGACGGCCTTCGGGTTCTCGCCGCGGCTGCGGGCCGACATCGTGCTGAACAACCTGGTGGGCCACGCCGTGCTGACCGGCGAGGTGCGGGTGCTGTCCGACGGCACGCCGTGGCGGCCCCTGGTGCACGCCGAGGACATCGCCGTGGCGTTCCTGCGCGCGATCGAGGCACCCCGGGAGGCCGTGCACGCCAGGGCGTTCAACGTCGGGACCGAGCGCAACAACGTGACGGTGGCCGAGATCGCCAAGGAGGTGGTCGCCGCCGTGCCCGGGGCCGAGCTGCTGATCACCGGCGAGACCGGCAGCGACCCGCGCTCCTACCGGGTGGACTTCGCCCGGGTGCGCGCGGCGCTGCCCGGCTACGAGGCGGCCTGGACGGTCAGGGCGGGGGCGGACGAGCTCGTGGCCGCGTACCGGACCTACGGGCTGACCAGGGCCGGCTTCGAGCGGCGCTACACCCGGCTGACGCGGCTGGCCGACCGGCAGGCGGCGCGCACGATCGACGCGGAGCTGCGGCCGTGACCGGGGAGGAGATGCACGCCCTGGTCGAGCGGCTGTATCCGATCTGCCGGAGCATCACCGGCGACGGCGTGCGGCGGACGCTGGAGATCATCGGCGAGCACCTCCCGCTGACGGTCACCGAGGTGCCGACGGGGACCGAGGTGCTGGACTGGACGGTGCCCAAGGAGTGGAACATCCGCGACGCCTACGTCAAGGATCCCTCGGGGCGGCGGGTGATCGACTTCAGGGAGTCGAACCTGCACGTGGTGGGCTACAGCGTGCCGGTGTCGGGGACGTACACGCTGGAGGAGTTGCGGCCCCGGCTGCACACGCTGCCCGACCAGCCGGACCTGGTGCCCTACCGGACCGGCTACTACGCCGAGACGTGGGGGTTCTGCCTCAGCCAGAACACGCTGGACGGGCTCGGCGACGGGCCCTACGAGGTGCTGATCGACTCGACGCTGGCGGAGGGGTCGCTGACCGTCGCCGAGCACGTCGTGCCCGGCCGGCTGCCCGACGAGGTGGTCATCTCCTGCCACGTGTGCCATCCGTCGCTGGCCAACGACAACCTGGCGGGCGTCGCGGTGGCGGTCGCGCTGGCGGGGGCGCTGGCGGGCCGGTTGGAAGAGCCGCGCCACACCTACCGGTTCCTGTTCATGCCGGGGACGATCGGGGCGATCACCTGGCTGGCGCTCAACAGGGAACGCGTGCACCTGGTCGCGGCCGGCCTGACGCTGGCGTGCGCGGGGGATCGGGGGGCGCTGACGTACAAGCGGAGCAGGCGGGGCGACGCCGAGATCGACCGGGCCGTCACGCACGTGCTGCGCGGGCGGCCGCACCGGGTGCTGGACTTCTCGCCGTACGGGTACGACGAGCGCCAGTTCTGCTCGCCCGGGTTCGACCTGCCGTTCGGCGGCCTGACCAGGACGCCGTACGCCGGATACCCGGAATATCACACCTCGGGGGACAACCCGGGGTTCGTCGCGCCCGAAGCCATGGAGGACACCCTCGACGCCCTCGTCCAGGTCGTCGAGGTGCTGGAGGGCAACCGTACCTATCTCAACCTGAGCCCGTACGGCGAGCCGCAGCTCGGCCGGCGCGGCCTCTACGGAGCGCTCGGCGGCAGAAGCGACACGAAACAGGCCCAGATGGCGATGTTGTGGGTGCTGAACCTGTCCGACGGGGAGCACAGCCTGCTCGACATCGCCCGACGATCCGAGTTGCCCTTCGCCGCTGTGGAGGGGGCGGCCCAGGCACTGCTGGAAGCCGGACTGGTTAAGGAGAAGGCGTAAATGGACCTCAGGGTCGGAGACGTCGTGGAAGTGCGCGAGGAAGCCGAGATCTACGCCACGCTCGACGAGCGGGGCGAGCTCGACGGGCTGCCGTTCATGCCGGAGATGGTGCGGTTCTGCGGGCAGCGATTGACGGTGCACAAAGTGGCGCACAAGGTGTGCGACACGATCAGTCATGGCCGCATGCGGCGCATGGACCACGCCGTCCACCTGACCGGGGCCCGCTGCGACGGCGCCGCGCACGGCGGCTGCCAGACCGCCTGCTCGCTCTATTGGAAGACCGCCTGGCTCAGGAAGATCACCGAAGCGCCCGTGGCGCCCGCGCCCGAGCGCAGGCTGCTGCCGCTGCTCCAGGTCAGCACGCACCGGCCGCCCGGCGCGCTCGGCGCGGCACGCTTCGCCTGCCAGGCCACCGAGCTGCACCGGGCCACGCCCACGTGCCTGCCGCTGAAGGACGTCCGGCAGTACGTCACCGACGTGCGCACCGGCAACGCCGGGGTGCTGAAGACGCTGCGGGGCCTGTTCTTCGCCGTCTTCAACCGCTACCAGTCGATCAGCCGCCGGGTGCTGCCCGCCCGGCTGCGGTTCAGGGACGGGCTGCAGTGGGGCTGGGTGCCGAAGGGCCGGCCCGGCGCGACCCCGACGGGCACGCTCGACCTGCGGCCCGGTGAGCTGGTGCGGATCAAGTCCAGGCAGGAGATCGTCGCCACGCTCAACCACGAGCGGCTCAACAGGGGGCTCGGCTTCGAGGAGGAGATGGCCAGGCACTGCGGCAGGACGGCCAGGGTCGTGGCCCGCGTGGAGCGCTGCCTCGACGAGCGCACCGGCGAACTGCTGCAGATGAAGAACCCCTGCATCGCCCTGGAGGCGGTCTACTGCGAAGGGGTCTACAGCGTCAACTGCCCGCGCGAGTTCGTCCCGTTCTGGCGGGAGATCTGGCTCGAGCGCGTCGAGGAGCCCGTCTCCTGAGAAAGGCGTGGGATGGACCGAGTGCGGGACGCCGAGCAGCAGGTCGGCTCTCTCGGGAAGCTGGCCGGGCGCGGCCTGGGCTGGGGTCTGCTGGGGAACCTGGTCACCAAGGCCGGCTCCTTCGTGCTGTCCCTGATCCTGGCGCGCACACTGCTGCCCGCCGACTTCGGCGTCTACGCCGTCGCCCTGGCCGCCACGGCGTTCGTCATGTCGGTCAAGGACCTCGGCATCATGGCCGCGACCATGCAGTGGCGCGGCCGGCTGGAGGAGATGGCGCCGACGGCCACCGTGCTGTCGTTCGTGTCGGCCACCGCCCTGTACGGCGTCTTCTGGGTGACCGCGCCGGCCTTCGCCGAGCTGTCGGGCACCCCGCAGGCCACGCCGGTGATCCGGCTGCTGACCGCGATCATCCTGGTCGAGGGGTTCACCGCGGTGCGCTCGGCGGCACTGATCCGCCGGTTCGAGCAGGACAGGCTGACGCTGGCCATCGGCGCCGGCTTCCTGGTCAACGCGGTGCTCGCGGTGGTGCTCGCGGTCAACGGGGCGGGGCCGTACAGTTTCGCGGTCGGGCAACTGGCGCAGTCGGTGGTCACCGGCGTGATCGTCTTCGTCGCGGCCCGGCTGCCCGTCCGGCTCGGCCTGGACCGCGGCGTCGCGGCCCGGCTGCTGAGGTTCGGCGTGCCCTCGGCGGCCGGGATCGGCCTGGAGACGATCCTGCTCAACGCCGGCTACATCGTGGTCGGCGCCATCCTCAAGGACGAGACCTGGATCGGCTACTACCTGCTGGCCTTCAACATGTCGAGCTGGGTGCCCGGCCTGATCGGCCAGGCCGTGCGCAACGTCACCATCCCCGGCTTCTCGCGGCTGGCCGAGCACACCCCCGAGGCGCTGTCCGAGGGCGTACGCCGGGCGACGCCGCTGCTGCTGGGGGCCATCCTGCCGATCGCCGTCGTGATGTCGATCCTCGCCCACCCCCTCGTCCTGTTCGTCTACGGCGAGCCGTGGAACCAGGCCGCGGGCGTGCTGCGCTGGCTGGCGGTGATGATGGTGATCAGGATGCTGCTCGGGCTGGCGCTCGACATCCTCACCGGCCAGGGCGACACCAGGGCCACCGCCTGGATGAACCTCGCGTACGGGATCGTGCTCGTGCCCGCGCTGATCGTCGGCACGCACCTGCAGGGGATCCGGGGCACCGCCATCGGCCAGGTCGTCGCCGCCCTGTTCGTCGCGCTGCCGGTCGCGGCCTATTTCCTGCACAGGGCGGGCGTACGGCTGGCGCCGGTCCTGCCCGGCCTCGTCCGGCCGCTGCTGGCCGCCGGGGTGGCGGCGGCGGTCACGGCGTTCGTCGACCGGCTGGTCGCCGAGCATCCGCTGCTCGAGCTGCTGCTGGCCGGGTCGGCCGGCCTGATCGTGTACGTCGCGCTCGCCGTGCCGCCGGCTCGGCTCAGGCGGCTCGGTCACCTACGGAGAAAGGAAGTCGGTTGAACCCCGATGTGCTGGTCTCGGTCGGTCTGCCCACCTTCAACGGCGGCCGGCACCTGGAGAAGACGGTCCTGTCGGTGCTGGCCCAGGACCATGGCGAGCTCGAGCTGATCATCTCCGACAACGCCTCCACGGACGACACCGAGGAGGTCTGCCGGGATCTCGCGGCCACCGACGACCGCGTCGTCTACCACCGGCAGCCGGAGAACGTCGGCCCGATCGGCAACTTCACCACGGCGCTCAGACTGGCCAAGGGGACGCTCTTCCGGTGGGTGGGCGACGACGACACTCTCGCGCCACACTGCCTGTCGCGCTCCGTGGCCGAGTTCGCCCGGGACGAGCGGCTGGTCCTGGTGACGGCGCAGACCTCGTACACGGCCGACGGCGTCACCCACACCGGCCGCTACGAGGGCACCGCGCTCAACTCCGACGACCCCGCCGACCGCTTCGCCGAGATGCTGCGGCTGCTCACCGAGAGCTACGTCCTGATGGACCCGCTGTACGGCCTGCACCGCACCTCCGTCGCGCGGGCCGTCCCGCGCCCGGTGCTGGTGCGCGAGGACGAGATCGCCGCGGCCAGGCACGCGCTGGCCGGGCCGTGGGTGCACGTGCCCGAGGTGCTCTCGCACCGCAACTGGGCGGGCGCCAACCCGGTGAGGATGAGCGGAAAGCTGGCGCTGCCCGCCTGGCGTGGCTACTTCGCCACGCTCATCCAGGTCCGCGTGCTGCTCGGCATCCTCGACGAGACCGAGCTCACCCCCGACCAGCGCCGCCGGGCCAGGGCCGCGGTCTTCAAGCTGTACGTCTCCCGCCAGCGCCGCCTGGCGGCCAGAGGCGGGCGCAAGCTCGCCCGCCTCGCCCGCCTGTCGCACTGATCACTTGGCGCGTTCCCGGCGCCCGGCCAGGTCGACCAGCGCCGGAGGAGTCCAGCGCTTGAGCACCTGGCGGAGGTTGCTCTTGTACCGCTCGCCGGGACGCTCCTTGAACAGGGTCGTGTGCTCGGCGTTGATCTCTTCGTCGGGGCGGCCGTTGGAGTAGTAGTACAGCGCCATCGAGCGGCGGGCCCGCTCCGGCGGGCAGGTCAGGGGGTCGGGGTGGCCGTGGTTGGCGTCGTCGGTCGTGGCGAACAGCACGAACCGGTTGAACACCGGCAGCACCGCGTGCTCGCACGCGCTCATGTCCTGGTTCCACAGTTGCAGGTGGCCGCCGTAGCTCTCGTCCCAGTCCTTGTTGAGATAGAGCAGCCCGTTGAGCCGGCGGTCGAGGTCGAGCCGGCGGTGCCGGTTGAAGTCGGCGTGCACCTTCAGGAATCCGCCCGACCTGATCTGGTGCAGCCCGCCGCCCTCGAGATGCGGGTCGGGCACGAGCCGGTCGATACCCGTGAGCCGCTCCAGGAATTCGATGAACACCTGACCGTTGAACTCGGCCAGCAGGTGCCGCGTCGCCGGGCCCATTTGCTCGGTGTCCTGCAGGGCCAGCTTCACTTCCTTGGAACTGTCGAACTGCTGCCAGTCGGCGTTCTTGGGCTCGGGAAACTCCGAGAGCACGGGATCGAGGACGTTCTCCGGCAGGAAGTCGTCGATTACCACGTGCCGGAACGGCGAGGCGGCGCTGAATTTCGGACGCAGGCGGTCGGCCAGCGGGAACAGTTCGTCACGGCGGAAGGTGAACTCCTGCACTTCCTGCATTTTCGACTCCATCTGTTGTGCGACCCATATCTGGTAATCGTAGAAATGGGCCTGATTTGTTACATGGAATGGCCGTGTAACGACGTGTGAGGAGGTGCCCGGAGCATGTACGGAGCGTGTTCTCCGGCAGGTCCCGATCGGGATCGTGACCTGGGGCTCCATCGGGCGTAACGGGTAAGTGACTTTTTCGGATGAACAGTTGTGGGCAGGCACGGCCTACACCCTGTACACCAGGTCGGGCGGAATGTAGTTTTTCATTGGCGACCGGCTCGGAAAATGCCCGGGGGGCGGAGAAGCTTGGAGTTCTGGAAAGCCATCGTGAGCCTGGCGCGGCACAAGTTCATCGGTCCGCCGATCTTTGTGCTGGCGGTGGTGGCGGGGGTCGCCGGCTTCATCGTGGTGCCGGCGAATTACACGGCCGACGTGGTTTTGCTGCTCACCGGGCCGGGCAATCCGCAACCCGTCGCCGGCCAGCCGGCCACCGGGGGCAGAACGAATCCCCTGCTGATGGACAACGGCGGTTTACGTACGACGGCGGCGGCACTGATCATGGCCACGGGAACGCCTGAGGTGCTGGCCGAACTGGGCGCGCCCAAGGACGGCCCCGGCAAGCTGACGATCGACGACGGGAGCGGCAAACCCGCGCTGCTGGGCACCGGTGGACCGTTCCTGGCGATCACCGCGGAGAGCCCGACCGCCCAGGGCGCCCGCGACCTGGTCCTGCGGGCGCAGCGACGGCTGCAGGAGGAGCTGCTCGGCAAGCAGCGCCAGCTCATGGCGCCGGAGACCCTGTACATCACCATGGTCAACGTCACGCCGCCCTCGACGCCGGAGGCGGACAACAGCGCCAAGATCCAGACGTCGGGGCTGGCGCTGGCGCTCACCGTGGGGGCGGGGCTGGGCGTCGCCTACGTCTGGACGCGCAGGCGGCCGGAGCTCCTCCTGCCACGGCCCGCGCCCCCCGCCGAGGCCGTCACCGACGAAGACCCCGACCCCGAACCAGAGCTCGAACCCGAACCAGAGCCCGAACCCGAACCCGAACCCGCCCCTGAGCCCGAACCCGAGCCGGTGGCTCAGGCCGACGACGCGGAGGCTCCTCAGGAGGAGGAACGCGACGAGGACGCCACCGGCACCCAGTCGTTCAGGCAGGCCGTCGATGAGGATGTGACCGACACCCAGACGTTTCCCAAGGTCGAAGTCCCCTCACCGGGCAAGTCATGAGGTCAGCCGGCGTTCTCGGCGCACCGCCGGATGGCCGCCTGCCGCACCGGCAGCGGGGTGCCGGACTTGGCGGAGATCATCATGCCGATGGCCCGGGGGTCGAGGCGGTCGGCGAACGCCAGGGCGGACTCCTCGTCCAGCGGGGTCGTCTCCCAGTAGGTGTGGCAGATCGAGGTGTCGCCCGCCGGTGGGTCGCCGTGCGGCTCGTCGACGAAGACGCCGTACAGGATGAACTCGGAGATGTGCAGGCGGGCGTTGAACGCGTCCAGCCAGTGCCGCCCGGTCGTCTCGGTGATCCTGCGCTCCAGGGCGCGCACGACGGCGGGGTCCCAGAAGGCCAGCGAGTTCACGTAGTCGTGCAGCGGCGGCGCCGGTGCGGCGGGCAGGCCGAGCAGCTCCCTGGCCACCTGGTGCCAGCGCACGTGCCGGGCCATGCCCGCGTGCACGGCCCCCTCGTTCCGGTAGAGGCGGAGCCGCCCGTCCGTACGGAACTCCGCCACCTTCACCGGCCTGACCAGCACGACGTCGGAGTCGGCGATCAGCACCGCGTCCGCTTCGATCCTGGCGGTGGCCGCCAGCTTGAGCGCCTGCTGGAGCACCCAGCCGCGGACCGGCGGCCAGGGGCGCAGCGCGTTCACCCACATGTTGGCCCTCGGCACGGGAACGTAGCGGCGCGGCAGCAGCTCGGGAGCGGTCCAGATCCGGCAGCGCGGACCGGCGTGCCGGGAGAACAGCTCCTTGTCGGCCGGCGGGACGATCACGTGGTGCACGGTCTCGTCCGTCGTGTGTTCGAGCACCGACGCGTGCAGGTGGGCGAAGAGATCAGCATCGGGCCGGAAGCTCGGCGTCACAACGGCAAGCGCGGTCACGAAGGCTGCCCCCACTCTGCGGGCGCGGTCGGCCCACCCAGGCATATCGCCGCATCACAGGCATACGTAACATCGCTCGGCCGTCGGGACGATACCCGGATGTAGGGGGAAGGTCGCATGGACTTCTGGCTCACGGTGCTGGTCGTCGTCCGCCGCTGGTACGTCTCCATACCGGTGTTCGTCCTGGCCCTGGGGGTGGCCGCGGCGGTGTACTCGACGGTGCCCACGCTCTACACCTCCTACGGCGCTTTCGTGCTCACCACCCCCAGAACCGGCGCCAGCCTGCCCGTCTACCCCGGCACGACGAACGCCCCCGTGAACCCCCTGCTCAACTTCGACCGCGGGCTGACGGTGGCCGCCTCCATCCTGACCACCACGCTCAGCACCGGCGACACGGCCAGGGAGCTGGGCATCGTCCCGAACGGCGACACGGCCTTCAAGGTGCACAACGGCAACCCGAACGCCGAGGCGCTGGCCTCGGGACCGTTCCTGTTCGTCGAGGGGCAGTCGCTCACGCCGCAGGTCGCCCAGGACATCGTGCGCACGGTGATGGCCAGGGCCAGGACCGAGCTGTTCAGGAGCCAGCAGTACGTGAACGCGCCGCCGGTCACGTACATCACGATGACCGAGCTGGTCGCGCCGACGCCGCCCGAGCCGCAGACCGGCCGCAAGCTGCGCTCCGCCGTGGTGGCGCTGGCGCTCGGCGGCATGGCGAGCCTGTTCTTCACCTACGCCTTCGACAGCGTCGCGCAGGCGCGGCGCCGCCGCCGCGAGGGGCCGGTGTCCGCCCAGGAGGCGGCCGTGCGGGTGGACGAGCGGCTGCTGGCCGCCGCCGGCACGCACGTCAACGGTCACCTGACGGGGGAGAAGCAGGCATGACGGCGGCACCGGCGCTGCTCGGGACACCGCGCAGGGCCGACGCGGCCACGGTGCTCAGCGTGTTCGTGGTCACGCTGATGCTGATCCCCGCCCGCATGATCATCCGCGGCCTGCCGCTGGCGTTGTCGCTGGCCAACGCCATCGCGCTCATCGCCGGGCTGATGTGGCTGTGCGCGCAGCTCACCAGGACGCTGGGCGCGGCCAAGGGCCGCAACCCGGCCAGGACGGCGATGGCGCTCTACTTCGTCTCGGCGGCGGCCGCCTACGGCTACAGCACCTACGGCTACCTGCCCGCCGACGAGCTGAACATGGCCGACCACGCGCTCGTGCTGGTGCTGGCCAACGTGGGCGTCGGGCTGGCCGTGTGCGACGGCGTCAGGTCGATGGACCGCCTGGACTTCGTGCTCAAGACCATCGTGGTGGCGGGCGCTCTCATGGCGGTGGTGGGCGCGGGGCAGTTCCTGTTCAACTTCGACCTGACCAGGTACATGCAGGTGCCCGGGCTGCGGTACGTCATCGAGGACAAGTTCATCTTCGACCGGGCCGCCCTGCGCAGGGTGGCGGCCACCGCCGCGCATCCCATCGAGTTCGGCGTGATCTCCGCGATGATCCTGCCGCTGGCCGTGCACTACAGCTTCCGCGCCAAGGAGCTGGCCAGGCCCGCCCTGCGCTGGTGGGTGTGCACGGGCGCGATCGGCATGGGGCTGATGTTCTCGGTGTCGCGGTCGGCCATCCTCGGCCTGGCCGGGGTCGGGATCGTACTGCTGCTGGGCTGGCCGGTCCGGCGGCGCTTCCAGGCGATCGGGGTGCTGGCCGGCTTCCTGGCCGCGATCAAGGTGATCACCCCCGGGCTGCTCGGCACGATCTTCGGCCTGTTCCTGAACTTCTTCAACGACGACAGCATCGGCTACCGCACCCACGACTACGGGATCGCCGCCGACGAGATCGCCAAGCACCTGTGGCTGGGCCGGGCCATGGGCACCTGGTACACCCCGAAATACCAGACCCTGGACAACCAGTACATCCAGACGGCCATCGACATGGGGATCATCGGCGTCGCGGTGCTGCTGGGCCTGTTCGTGTGCGGGTTCGTCTGCGGCCTGCGGGCTCGCCATCTCAGCGCGGACCCCGGCGCCAGGAGCCTGGGCCTGACGCTGGCGGCCTGCCTGGTGGCCCCGGCGCTCGGCGCGGCCACGTTCGACCTGCTGTCGTTCGCGATCACCAGCGGCCTGATGTTCCTGCTGGTCGGGAGCACCGGGGCGCTGCTGCGGATGGCCAAGGAGGAGCGGCGCGCCGCTCACTTGCCGTTGCAGGTGAGCGGGCGCGCGATGGAGGTGACCCGGTAATCGTCATCGATCCTGACGATGAAGTTGTCCTCGAACTGGATGGACTTGCGGCAGTCGCCGGAGATGGGGGCGAACTCCCAGGTGCCGTCGACCACGAGGTTGTTCTTGACGATCAGGTAGCCCTGGATGTTGTGGAGCTGGATCGTGAAGTTGCCGCCCATCACCAGGTTGTTGGTGATGGTGACGTCCCTGGTGCCGTCGTCCTCACGGTCGTTGAAGAAGATCGGCGCGTTGTACGCCTGCACGTCGCGCATGTCGAGCGTGTTGTGGTCGAACAGCAGGCCCCGCCCGCCGTGGAAGGACTGGATGCCGTCGGAGTAGTTCTTGTCGCCGTCGGAGCAGAGCCGGGCGTAGGAGTCCTTGATGACGATGCTGTCGCCCGAGTCGCGGAAGGCGTCGGCGTGCCCCCGGACCTGCACCCGCTCGGCCGTGTAGTTGGCCGCGCCGATCGCCGGCACGGTCAGGCAGCCCTTCTCCGGGCCCACCGTGCTGTCGGAGATGCTGTAGATGTAGTGCCGGTCGTCGAACTGGGCCATGATGGCGCCGTCGATCCGGCTGTTGACGATCTTCACGTCGTCCGCGGCGATCAGCAGGTCACCGGTCACGTGTACGCCGTCGAGCACCGCGCCCTGGGTCTCGACCTTGTGGGCGGGGCCGTCGTTGGGCGCCAGCGTGGTCAGCTTCGTGCCCGGCGGCAGCCCGGTGCAGGCCGGCGTCGGGTGGTCAGGACACCGGCGGCCGTCGGGGGCGACCACGGGCTTGGCCGCGAACGTCGCCGCAGGCACGGCCGCGCGCGACGGCTGCGGCAGCGCGGACGGCGTCTCCGCTGCGGAGGGGGCGGCGGTGACCGTGACCGTGGCGGTGACGGTCGTGGTCACCCGGGGCGCGGCCACGGTGCCGCCCGAGGTGCAACCCGACAGCGCCAGCAGGACCGCGGCGCCGGCGATGAGACTGCGCATGGCTGGCTCTCTCCTACGTGAGACGGTCCACGAGCCGGGCCCACGTGCCCGCCTCGAGGTCCCGCGCGCTGATCGAGGTCACCGGGAGCGGCCAGTCGATCGTGAGCCCGGGGTCGTCGTAGCGCACCGACAGATCCTCGGCCGGATCGTGCTCCCTGTCGATGCGGTAACAGGTGTCGGCCTCGTCCGTCAGGGCCTGGAAGCCGTGCAGGAATCCGGCGGGGACGTACAGGGTGACGAAGTCCTGGTCGTCGAGGCGGATCGCGTGCTGCCGCCCGAAGGTGGGCGAGCCGGGGCGGATGTCCACGAGCACGTCGTGCACGGCGCCGCGCGCACACCGTACGAGCTTGGCCTCGCCGCGCCCGGACCTGCCGTGCATGCCCCGCACCGTGCCCCTGCGCGAGCGCGACTGGCTGTCCTGCGCGAACGCGGCCGGGTCGAGCCCGTGCTCGGCGGCCACCCCCGCGTCGAACGTCCGGGTGAACAGGCCGCGCTCGTCGCGGTGCGGCGTCGGCACGAACAGCAGCACCCCGGAGAGCGGGGTCCGCTCAACTCTCATGGAAGTCTCCTTGTCGAAGGGACCGGCCGGTGGAGCCCATCGCGAGCGTCGTCATCCCCGCGCACAACGAGGAAACGGTCATCGGGGCCGGGCTGGCGGCGCTGCTCGGAGCGGCGGCGCCGGGCGAGCTCGACGTCGTGGTGGTCGCCAACGCCTGCGCGGACGGGACCGCGGCGGTGGCCCGCGCGGCGGGCGTGCGGGTGATCGAGACGCCGGTCGGCGGCAAGGCGCACGCGCTGCGGCTGGGCGACGCGGCCTGCCGCACGTTCCCCCGGATCTACCTGGATGCCGACGTCGAGCTGAGCGCAGGCTCGGCACGGGCGCTGGTGGCCGCGCTGGCACGGCCGGGAGTGCTGGCGTGCGCGCCCGTGCCCGTCCTGGACCTGGGCGGAGCCGGCTGGGCGGCGCGAAGGGTGCACCGGGTGCACCACCTGATGGTCGGGCCCACACGGGTGCTGGCCGGGGCGGGTGTCTACGTGCTCGGCGAGGAGGGGCACGCCAGGGCCTTTCCGGTGCCCGACGTCCTGTCGGACGACGGCTGGGTGCACGCGAGCTTCTCCGGCGCGGAGCGGGTGCCGGTCCCCGAGGCCACCTCGCTCGTACGACCGGCGCCGACCGTGGCCGCCTACCTGCGGCGCAGGATCCGGGTCCGCCTCGGCAACCGCCAGCTCGCCGGCCTCGGCCGCCCGGTGACCGCCACCGGCCTGCGGCTCGCCGACCTGGTCGCCCTGGTACGCGCCCGCCGGGTGAGCCCGCTGGACGCGCTCTGCTATCTGGCCGTGCTGGTGCTCGACCGGGCGCTGACCGCGTTCCGCCGCCCCGGCCGGGCGCGGTGGGGCACGACCCGTCAGTGATCACTTCGGCAGCAGGTCGTAGGTCCTGATCGTCCCGAACGGCGGGCCGAGCGGGTCCGGCTTGAGGTCGATCGTGCGCAGGTGGCGGAAGCGGCCGGTGCTCAGCAGGTAGGGCTCCTCCAGCGGGTTCCCGTAGATCACGCGTACCGGGCGCGGCACGCGGTCCACGGACGCGATCAGCCGGTCGATGACCTCGCTGAAGATCTTGCCCCGGAACGGGTTGTTGAAGAACGCCACGGTCACGTCGTCGGGGATGGCGTAGTCGAGCACGTCGGAGGCGATCAGCTCGATCTCGCCGCAGCGCCGCCGCACCCGCATGTTCCTGACGTTCTCCCTGGCGATGCCGGTGAGCTCCTCCGACAGCTCGACGCCGATCACCCGCCCGAACGGGTACTGGGACGCCTGCACGATCGCCCGGCCCATGCCGGAACCGAAGTCCACGAACACGTCCCGCTCGCCGACCTCGCTCTTGGGCAGCGCCTTGCGCAGCGCCTGCCAGTTCACCGCGGCGTAGTAGACGCGGTCCTCGCCGTCGAGGCCGATGTCGGCCAGGTCCACGCGTTCGGCCGTGCGTACGCCGTACCGCCGCTCGTACAGGAGCTGGCCGACGTTGCGCCGCAGCCACTTGTATGCACTCATGCGATCACTTTCGAGTAGGCGGCCATGAGGGCCTTGCGTGACTCGTCCCAGGACAGTGGCCCGCCGACGCGCGCCTGGCCGATCTCGCCCATCCTGCGCCGCTCCTCCGGATGGTCCAGCAGGTACGAGATGAGCTTGGCGAACTCGTCCACGTCGTTGGCCGGGGCGTACACGGCCGCCTCGCCCGCCGACACCCGCGCCTCGCGCAGCTCGAAGGAGACGATCGGCTTGGCCATGGCCATGTACTCCATGACCTTGTTCATCGTGGAGACGTCGTTGAGGGGGTTGAGCGGGTCGGGCGACAGGCAGACGTCGGCCGTGGACAGGTAGCGCATGAGGTCCTCGTCCGGGATGCGCCCGGTGAACTCGACCCGGTCCGCCAGCCCGAGCTCCCGCGACAGCGCCACCATCGCGTCGAAGGTGTCCCCGCCGCCGACGAACACCGCGTGCCAGTCGTCCCTCGGCAGCCGGGCCAGCGAGCGCAGCGCGTAGTCCACCCCGTCCTGTGGGCCCATGACGCCCAGGTAGCACAGCAGGTACGGCTTGCCGCGCTTGACCGGCTCGTCCGGCGGCACCCGGTGGAAGCGCTCGACCGCGGGCGCGCTGCGTACCACGAAGACGTCCTCGGGCCGTTTGCCGCCCCTGGTCAGCGCGACCTGCCGGTAGCTCTCGTTGGTCGCGATCACCACGTGCGCGGCCCGGTACGTCAGCCGCTCCATCCGGCACACCGCCCGGTACAGCAGGTCTTCGCCCCGCCCGAACCGCGA
Source organism: Nonomuraea sp. NPDC050643 (assembly GCF_040654715.1). Taxonomy (NCBI): domain Bacteria; kingdom Bacillati; phylum Actinomycetota; class Actinomycetes; order Streptosporangiales; family Streptosporangiaceae; genus Nonomuraea; species Nonomuraea sp. NPDC050643. The sequence continues at coordinate 190,447 of NZ_JBFAIM010000012.1, forward strand.
CAGGTACAGCTCGGGCACCAGGTCGTGCTGGTCGAACACGAACCGCGTCCGCCACCGGAAGGCCAGCCACCGGGCCACCAGGAAGAACAGGTCGGGCGGGTTGCACCCGTGCACCACGTGGACCGGCCCGACCTTCGTGGCCAGCCGGAACGTGTGCCAGAGCGCGGAGCCGTACTCCTTGAGGAAGCCGAGCGGCCCGCCGGTGGCGGCCCTGAGCGGGTAACGGTGGATCGCGATGCCGTCGATCACCGCCTCGCGTTCGGTGTCCTGCCTGGCCCCCTGCGGGCAGATGACGTGCACCTCCCAGCCCGCGTCGCGCAGCGTGACGCTCTCCTGCCAGACCCGCCGGTCCATCGGCACGGAGAGGTTCTCGACCAGGATCAGTGCTCGTTTACCAGGCAAGGCCCACGTATCCAGGGGTGGCCCGGCGCGCCGCGGCGTCGGGGAGGCGGACGAGGTCGATGATCGTGCGCGAGCCCGCGCGTTCGACGGCGGCCAGCACGGCCGGCTCACGGGAGCCGATCACGCACACGTCCGCGTGCGCGAGCACGTCGTCGATCGAGGTGGTCAGCAGGTCGCCCAGGTGCGGCAGCCGCTGCTCGATGTAGTGCCGGTTGGCGCCCATGAGCCGTGACAGGGTCACGTTCTCGTCGTAGATGCGCAGGTCGTAGCCCTTGCCCAGGAGCCGCTCGGCCAGCTCGACCAGCGGGCTCTCGCGCAGGTCGTCGGTGCCGGGCTTGAACGACAGCCCGAACAGCCCGACCTTGCGGCTGTCGGCGGCCACGACCAGCTCGAACGCCCGCTGCAGGTGCGCCTCGTTGGAGGGCAGGACGTGGGACAGCAGCGGTACGGACACATCGGCCCGCCTGGCGGCGTAGACCAGGCCGCGCAGGTCCTTGGGCAGGCACGAGCCGCCGAAGGCGAACCCCGGCCGCAGGTAGGCGGGGCTGATGTTGAGCTTGCGGTCGGCCATGAACACGTCCATGACCTGGTGGGAGTCGAGCCCGAGCGCCTGGCAGACGGCGCCCAGCTCGTTCGCGAAGCTGATCTTCAGCCCATGGAAGGCGTTGTCCGCATATTTCGTCATCTCGGCGACGGCGATCGGGACGTGGAACACCTCGCCCGGCAGGCCCTCGTACAACTGCGCCACCCGCTCGCCGGTGGCGCGATCGCTCTCGCCTATCACGGTCTTCGGCGGCCCGAAGAAGTCCCGGACGCTGGTGCCCTCGCGCAGGAACTCCGGGTTCACCGCCACCCCGAAGTCCCGCCCGGCCCGCAGCCCCGACGCGGCCTCCAGGATCGGGATCAGCAGCCCTTCGCAGGTGCCCGGCAGCATCGTGCTCCTGAACACCACGACGTGCCCCGGGCGCAGCGTCCGGCCGATCTCCTCGGCCACCCGTTCCAGGTAGAGCGTGGACAGGCTGCCGTTCGCCGCCGACGGGGTGCCGACGCAGACCAGCGACATGTCCGTGGCCCGCACCGCCTCGGCGGCGTCGACGGTGGCCCGCAGCGTGCCCGCCGCCACCACCTGCTCGGTCAGCTCGCCGATGCGCTCCTCGACGACGGGCGCGCGGCCCGAGGCGATGAGATCCACCTTGGTCTGGCTGACGTCCACGCCCACGACTTCATGGCCTGTCGAGGCCAGGCAGGCGGCAGAGACGCAACCGACGTAACCAAGTCCGAAGACGCTGATTCTCACGATCCGGGCCCTCCCCCGTCACGTAAGGAGCAGGGCATTCGGCGTGCAATGCCCGGCTCGCCCTATTTGGTGTGTATCAGCAGGTTGGAGCGTTACAGGTTTCTGATCTTCCGTGCCAGGTCGCGCAGGAACGTCGAGCGTCTCGCCGTGGCGGCGAGCGAGTCGCGAGCCCGGCGCGCGGCCAGCCGCGCCGGGTTACGGGTGACGAGCCCCTGGCAGACGACGCTCTCGCCGGTCTTGGCCCGGCGCTTGTACTCGTCGTCGCCGCGCCCCAGGTCGATGCGGTGGACGCCGAGCGCCGGGGCGGCGGCCATCAGCTCGCGCAGCAGGATCCAGCCCGGCGCGAGCGCGGCGTGGGCCGGGTCGTAGACGGGGAACCACCAGTGCAGCACGCCGCCCGCGCGCATGCCGAAGTGGGCGGCCAGCAGGTGCGGGCCCGCGTGGAGCGTGGACAGCACGCCGGCGAAGTCGGGGCCGCGGGTGTGCAGGAGCTTGGTGAGCAACTCGGCGCGGCCGGGCTCGGCGAAGTAGTCCTTGGCGCCGGTGGCGGCGTACTGGGCGCGTTTGAGCCGGATGACGTGTTCGAGGCCGTCGACGGTGTCCGCGGCGAAGCGGATGGGGCCGAGGGTGCGCTCGGCCTTGGCCGTACGGCGCCGGGCCTGGCCCAGGTTGTCCTTGCCCGTACGCGTGGCGCGCCCCAGGTAGCCGTCGAGGCCGCCGGTGACGTCCACGTACGGGGAGGGCCGGCGCGAGACGATCCACGGCTCGAACCCCTCCGCCTCCAGGAGATGGTCGAATGCCAGCCCCCGGATCCCGCGCCCGAGCAGGTCGAGCGGCCGGAACGCGGTCCCAGGCGCGCGCACCGGCCCCTGGAAGTCCGCCCCCGGCCAGCCCACGGGCCGCAGCAGCGCGCCGTCCCGGTGGCAGGCCAGCAGGGAGACGACCTTCCCGTCCGGGTCCCTGGAGACGGCCACGCGCACGGGCTGGAACTCGTGCACCGCCGCCGCGAACCCGGGATGGAAGTACGGGCTGTCCAGCGCCGGGTTGGCCGCGCGCAGCGTGTGCCAGGCGTCCAGGTCCTCTGTCGTGAGCTCGTCGAACGCCTTCACGGGAGCACCCGCGAGGGCCGCAGCAGCGCGGCGAACGAGGCCTTGGAGATCTTCCGTCCGGCCAGCGCCCGCGCGCCCTCTCCGGTCAGCACGGCCAGGAAATACGCGGTGCCGGCCACCCGACCCCTTCGCCTGCGGAACAGGCGCACCTTGTTGACGATCAGCAGCGCGGCCAGGCGCGGGTCGACGCCCGAGTCGCCGCCGATGTGCTCGATCACCGACGCGGGCTCGTACCAGGTCAGCCAGCCCCGGTCGGCGGCCCGCAGGCAGAACTCGGTCTCCTCGCTGTAGAGGAAGAAGGACTCGTCCCACGGCCCGAGCTCACGCAGGGCCGGCACGGACATCAGCATCGCCGCCCCCGTCGCCCACGCGAACGCCCCGGGCCGCTCGTACTCGCGGGGGTCGGTCACCAGCTCGCCGAGCCTGCCCAGCCGCCCGGCCAGCGCGCCGCCGATGACGGCCTCCACCACCGCCCGGCCGACCGTGGGCATCCTGCGCAGCGACGGCTGCAGCGACCCGTCGGGGTTGACCATGTACGGCACCGCGATGCCCCGCCCCGGCTCCCGCAGCGACTCGGCCAGCGGCGCGATCGAGCCTGGGCGTAGTCGGCAGTCCGGGTTGATGACGTAGACGGCGTCCAGGTCGTCGAGGTCGAGGGCGTCGACGCCGGCGTTGATCGCGGCCGCGTACCCGGCGTTCCGGCCGAGCTGGACCGTGATCACCGGCAGGTCCGCGGCCCGCTTGGCGACGGTCAGGCAGTCGTCGGCCGAGGCGTTGTCGGCCACGACGACCGCGGCCAGCTCGACCCCGCGCGCGCCCTCGGCGAGGCTGGCCAGGCAGCCCTCCAGCACGTCGGCACTGTTGTAGGTGACGATCACCACCGCGACGCGCATCCCGGGTCAGCCCCGGGCCCGCTTGTACAGCCGCGCCGCGGCCTTCCTGGCCCGGTGCGCCAGTGGCGCCCGGTCGTCGAGCACCTGGCCGATCCACCGATCGTCCAGGTCGTGCCGCAGGCTGTTGCGCGCCTGCAGCCATGATCCCGGGCTCGCCCGCCCGCCGTCACTGGTGTACGCGCACGTCACGCCCGCCATGCGCAGCCGCCCGAGCACGTGCCGGTCATAGGAGCCGAACGGGATGGCCACCCTCGTCACGGGATGGCCGCACAACTCCCCGATCAACCGGTGCGCGTCGGAGATCTCCTCGCGCACCTGCCCCGAGGAGAGCCGCCGCCAGTCCCGGTGCCCCCAGCCGTGCGACCCGATCCGCATCCCGGACCTGGTCAGCTCGGTGACCCCGTCGGCGCTCACCCTGCCGCGCTCGCCGATCAGCCCCGCCAGCAGGAAGAACTCGGCGCGCAGCCCACGCTCAAGCAGCCGGGGCAGGGCGATCTCCACATCGGAGGCGTTGCCGTCGTCGAACGTGATGCGCACATCCTTCCGGCCCACGACCGCGTCGAGTACGCGCTCGAACTGGGGAACGCTCACCCACGTGGTGTCCTCGCCGGGGTCCAGGGGCCGATCCGTGTCGCCGATGCCGTGAACGGTGAGGTTGATGATCTTCCCCGTCAGCGTCATAACCGTTCTCCCCAGTCCGGCTCAGCTCTTGTGTATCCGGCGTTTCCCTCGGACCGTTACAAGTGCCGTCAAAGCAGGGCTTTGTACCACAAGAAGGTGCGGCGTAATCCCTCCTCCAGCCCCACGCGGGGTCGCCAGCCGACGAGTTCCAGCGCGGGCCCGAGGTCGGCCGTCTGCGGCACGTCCAGCGGCCGGTCCGCGACCGCGCCGAAGGGCGGGGCGGAGTCGTCGCCCGCGATCCGGTAGAGCAGCTCGACCGCCTCGCGCACGGAGACCCGCGTGCCCGTGCCGACGTCGAACTCCTGCCCCGCCGCACGCTCGCTCAGCCCGGCCAGGACGAACGCCTCCACCACGTCGTCGACGTAGACCCAGTCCACCAGCTTGGCGCCGCTGGTCAGCCGGGGCCGCTCGCCGCGCAGCAGGGCCAGCGTCACGTACGGGACGATCTTCGCGGTGTCCCGCTGGCCCGGGCCGTACACCATGGTCGGGCGGACGATCGTGTGACTCAGCCCCCACAGCCGCCGGTACAGCCCGGCGTACCCGGCCGCCGCCGTCTTCGCCATCGCGTACGGCGACGGCGCCGGCGTGTGCCCGTTCCCCGGGCGCGGCTCCTCGCTCGACCCGGCCAGCACCACCCGGCTCCCGTACGCGACCGCGGCCGTCAGCACGTTCACCGTGGCCGACAGGTTCCCCTCCATGGTCGGGCGCACGACGGCGACGTCCCTGGCCCCGTTCACCTCACCGGCCAGGTGGAACACCACCTCGGGGCGGACGGCCGCGAACACCTCGTCGACGGCGACCGCGTCACGCAGATCGACCCGGCGCCCGACGACACCGCCCGCCGAGGAGGCGGCCACCACGCCCCGGCTCGCCCCGTGCACCTGCGCGTCCAGCTCGGCCAGCCGCCTGACCAGCGCCCCGCCGATGAACCCCGAGGCCCCGGTCACCAAGACCCGCCTGCCATCCCAGTCCACGGGGGCCATCCAACCCCGAACACCCCCAAACCCACCACCCCGCCGTACTTCGGTGCGGGTCCCTTTGGGGCCGGTGATGCCCGCCTGTCCCGCCCCCGTCCACCCGCCGCGCTCCAATCCAGGTGGGTCAGCGTAGGCGTCTGGAGCAGTGGGGGCAGCCGCGGCCGTGGCGGAGTTCGCCGCGGCGGTGGACGGCCCGTCCGGGGGACCGGCCGTCGGACAGCGAGGAGTCGCTGGTCAGGATCGCCACCTGTAATCGCCGCAGCTCCAGCGACGGTTCGAGCCCCAGGTCCTGGGCCAGGATGTGCCGCCCGTCGCGGTAGACCTCCAGCGCCTCCGCCTGCCGCCCCCCGCGATACAGGGCCAGCATGAGCTGCCCCCGGAACCTCTCCCGTAACGGATGCTCGCGTACCAGCGAGGACAACTCCCCGACGAGCTCGGCGTGCCGGTGTAATCGCAGGTCCGCGTCGATCCGGTCGGCGAGCGCCGCCAGCCGCTGCTCGTCCAGCCGGGTGGCCTGGTGGTGCAGGAAGGAGATGTCGTCCAGCCCGGACAGAGCCGGCCCTCGCCACATGTCCAGCGCGGCACGTAGCAGGTCGCTCCCCCTGGCGAGGCTCCTCGACTCCAGCGCCTGACGGCCCTCCCGGACGAGCCGCTCGAACCGCCACGCGTCCACCGAGTCGGGCGGCACGCGGAGCTGGTAGCCGGTCGACTGGTGCTCGATCACCGCACTCGTGCCGAGCATGCGTCTGAGGCGGTGGAGCTGCAGGCGAAGGCGTTGGCTGCCGGTCTCGCCGGCCTCGGCGCCCCAGAGGGCGTCGATGAGGATGTCACTGTGCGCCACCGTCCCGTGATGGCACAGCAGCATGGCCAGAAGGCTGCGTTGCTTGATCGAGCGCAGGGGTAAGTGGTGCTCCCCATCCGTTACTTCCAGCGCGCCCAGAATGCCGAACTGCATGGGTCTCCCCCCACTGCGCAGTGTCCGACTTTGGTCCGTCGATCGAGGATAAGACAACAGATCGCCAACCCAAACGGCCCACCGGAAATCATCCTGAAACGCAAGTGAAACGGGTCATCCGCACACTCAAGGCTGGTCGATGATGCCCATGTCGGCCTTACGGGCATTCGGGGGATAAGCGCCGAATGGGGGGATATGGTGGGTTCTTTTCGGCATTTACGTCAGACATCTATCAACCGCTCCACGTGGACGATCGCGCTGTTCAGCACGGTCATGCTGATTTTCGGTCTCCTCACTGCCACGTCCGATGCCGCCGTATCCGGGCCCAGAGATTCGCACGGTCACGCCACTCCTCCGCGTGCTCCAGTGGAACGTCCAAAAGTGGACAAGTTGGGACCCCTGCCCAAGAGGAAAGGCACCGTTCCGATCAAGCGCGCGTCCTCTTTCGCCGCCTCCGCCGCAGCGGTGAACGACCGGGTCGCTCTGCGCGCGCTCATCGTCGCCGTGGCCCCCGACGACTGGGGCGTGGCGACGTGGAGATCCGTCCTGAACCGGGTGGGCGCCCCCTACGACATCCTCTACAGCAGGACCCAGGCACTCACCGCGGCCGACCTGATCCAGGCCGACGGCACCGGCAGGTACAACGCGATCCTGCTGACCAACAACTCGCTGCTCTACTTCGACGGCTCCGGCTACGTGAGCGGGCTCGACGGAACCGAGTGGAACGTTCTATGGACGTACGAGCGTGACTACGCGGTGCGGCAGGTCTCGCTCTACACGGCGTACGGCACCTGGCCCGAGGACTACTGCCTGCGGGCGGGCACCGAGGGCGGCGTCGGCGACACCCCCATCGCCACCGAGCTGACCACGACGGGCGCGGACGTCTTCGACTACCTCAGGACCGGCGTCAACGTCCCCATCTCGCTCTCGTACGTCTACCGCTCCACCGTCGCCGCCGGCTGCTCCGCCGACGCGCTCATGACCAGCGGGACCGACGTGCTCGGCGTGCGCAGCACGTCCACGGACGGCCGCGAGCGGATGGCCCTGACCTTCACCTCCAACCAGTACCTGCCGCAGGCCGACCTGCTGACCTACGGCCTGTTCAGGTGGGCGACCAGGGGCCTGTTCCTGGGCGAGAGCCGCCACTACCTCAACGCCGACGTGGACGACTGGTTCAACCACACCGACCACCTGTACGCGGACGGCCACCTCGAAACGGACCCCGGCTACCGGATGACGCGCGGCGACGCCCTGAGCACCTACAACCAGCAGAACAGCTTCCGCCTGTTCAACCCGCTGGCCGCCGGGTTCAAGCTGAACGTGGCCTACAACGGCGAGGGCGCGAACCCGGCCGCCGCGTCGTCCTGCACGCGCTTCGGCCCCGACCCGCTCACCGCCTACTCGCGCTGCCGCGCCACCTCCTTCACCTGGATCAACCACACGTTCACGCACCCGAAGATGAACTTCACCGACTACGCCACCAGCTACGCCGAGATCCAGGACAACCTCACCAGGGCCACGGCGCTCGGCCTGAGCGTGGACCCGACCGTGCTCAAGACCGGCGAGTACTCGGGCCTGGGCGTCTACCACCCCGACCCCGCCAACGACATCGACCCTCCCACCGACTACGGGCTGGCCGCCTCCAACCCCGGCCTGCTGCAGGCCGCCAAGGACCTGGGCGTCAAATACCTGCACGGCAACATGTCGTTCGGCAGCCACCAGCCGTCCTGCTTCAACTGCGGCATCCACCACCCGCTGGAGCCGGCCCTCATGATCGTGCCCGACTGGCCGACCAACATCGCCTATCACACGACGACGCCGGCCGAGGAGACGCTGTTCTACAACTCGTACTACGGGCCGGCCGGGAAGTTCCCGTACTGGCCGGTCGACCAGACCTATCCCCAGGTCCTGGAGCACGAGAGCAACGTGGCGATGCAGCACGTCATGTCGGGGTCGGTCTACACGCACACGTTCCACCAGGGCAACCTGCGCAACTACGGAGGCAACAAGAACCTGGTCTTCGACTGGCTGAACGCCGTCATGGCCAAGTACAACGGCTACTACGACGTGCCGCTGCTCACCCCCGACTGGGGCGCGCTCGCGCAGTACGTCGAGAGCCGGACCGGCCACTTCGCCGGGCTCGGCGACGTGAGCGCCGTCTACGACCGGGCCGCGGGCACGATCACCTTCGAGGCCACGGCCGGCGCCTCCGTCTTCGCGACCAACGCCGCCGCCGCGGGCGCGACCGCGTACGGCACCGACTTCATCGCCCGGCTGACGCTCACGGCCGGCACGCCGGTCACGGTGGCCGCGAGCGTGCGGCCGTGAAGGTGACCTTCGTGTCGGAGGGCACCTACCCCTTCGCGATGGGCGGCGTGAGCGTGTGGATCGACCAGCTCATCAGGGGCATGCCGGACAACCGGTGGGAGGTCGTCGCGCTGACCGTGGACGGCGCGGAGCGTCCCGTATGGGAGCTGCCGGACAACCTGGCGCGCGTCGTCTCCGTCCCGCTGTGGAAGAAGGGTCACCGGCGCTCCTCGCGGGCGCCGGGGCCCGCCTTCGGCGAGATCTACGGCCGCTTCCTGGAGATGGTGCTCACGCCGGCCGTCATGGGGGAGGGCAGCGAGGAGTTCCTGTCGGTGCTGGAGTCGCTGTACCGGTTCGCGCACGACGGCGGCGACCTCGTCGGCGCGCTCACCGCCAACGACTCCCTCACCCAGCTCATGGACGCCTGGTACTGGAACAGGACCGACGGCCTCACCCTGGCCGACGCGATCAACGCCGGCGAGCTGATGGGCCACATGCTGCGCCCCCTGGCCGAGCCCCCGCCGCGCGCCGACCTGGTGCACGTCACGATGAACGGCCTGAGCAGCCTGCTGGCGATGACCGCCAAATGGCAGTACGGCACCCCGATGGTGCTGTCGGAACACGGCGTCTACCTCAGGGAGCGCTACCTGCAGTACGTGGACGAGCCGGTCTCGCACGCCGTACGGGTGCTGCTGCTCAGCTTCTTCAGGCGGCTGGCCGCGGCCGCCTACGTCGCGGCCGACCGGATCGCGCCGCACTCGTCGTACAACCGGCGCTGGCAGGTCCGCAACGGCGCCGACCCGGACCGCATCCGGATCATGTACAACGGCGTGGACCCCGACGACTTCCCCCGCGCCGAGTCCGAGCCCGCCCAGCCGACGCTCGTCTTCATGGGCCGGGTGGACCCGCTGAAGGACCTGCACACGCTGATCAGGGCGTTCGCGATCGTCCGCGACAAGATCCCCGACGCGCGGCTGCGCATGTTCGGCGGTGTCCCGTCCGGCAACGAGACCTACCACCAGAGCTGCCTCGACCTCATCGGCGACCTGGGCCTGCGGGACTCGGCCACGTTCGAGGGCCGCGTCTCGACGCCCGTCCACGCCTACCACGCGGGCCACGCCGTCGCCCTGACCAGCATCTCCGAGGGCTTCCCCTACACGGTGGTGGAGGCCATGGCCTGCGGCAGGCCGGTGGTGTGCACGAACGTCGGCGGCGTGGCCGAGGCGGTGGGGGAGGCCGGGCTGGTGGTGCCGCCGCGCGACCACGTGGCCGCCGCCGACGCCGCGGTGCGCCTGCTGCGCGACGCCGGCCTGCGCCGCCGGCTCAGCGCGCTCTCGCGCGAACGCGTCCTGGAACGCTTCACGCTCCGGCAGTCCCTCGACGACTACCGCGCGGTCTACGCGGAGCTGGTGGAGGCTCCTTCATGACCGCCCTGGCCTCCGACGGCGAGCCGCTCACACCCCGCTCCATCGACGACCTCATCCGGCCCCTGGGGTCGGGGATCTTCCGCGCCGTCGAACCCCTCCAGGTCGCCGCCATCCTGGAGTCCCAAGGGCTCAACGACAAGATCGCCCGCGAGAAGTACGGCCACGACGACGTCTTCTCGCTCGCCGAGGCCGCCTACTCGCACATCTCCACGATGACGACCCCGCGCCCGCCGTCCGGAACGGTCCTGCGGCGGGCCAGGCCGCTCGCGCAGATGCTGCACGGCCTCCTGTACGGCCTGCCCGCCGCCCTCCTGCCGGCCGCCTCCGGCCTCGTGGGCACGCAGTGGCTGATGCCCGGCCTGGTCCTGACCACCGGGATCGGCTGGGTGCTCGGAAGCGTGGCGGCGCAGACGGCGTACTCGCTGGCCGGGCGCGGCTTCCCGCGCACGGCGGGCCGCGCGCTGCGCACCGGGCTCGTGCTCGGCGTGCTGGCCGCCATGGTGATGGCGAGCGTGATCGCCATAGTCCGGAGCGGCCCCGTCGCGCTCGTCGCCCTCTGCGTCATGCAGATGGCCTTCCAGATCGCCTCCGGGATTCTGCTGTTCTACCGGCGCGAGACCTGGCTCGGCGCCATGATGATGCCCGCCGTGGTGGCCGGGATCGCCTACATCGCCATCGGCGAGAGCTGGGTGGGCCTGCTGGCGGTCTGCATCGGCGTCGTCTGCATCGCCGGCACCGTGGGCGCGGCCCTGCTGCTCACCCTCGATCAGGGCACGGACGCCGAGCCGCCGCTGCGCACGCTCGTCCGCCCGGACCTGCGCGCCGTGTTCCCCTCGCTCCTCTACGCCACGCTGACCGCGGTCTTCCTGCTCCAGGCCGAGGCCAGGTATGTGCTGGACAGGACCGACATCGCCGTGGCGGGCGCCGGGCTCGTGCTGGGCATGGGCGTCCTGGAGTACCGGGCGCACACGTTCGAGGACGAGACCAGGGCGGCCATCAGGGAGGTCTGCTACCCGGCCGACTTCACCCGGCGCAGCCGGTGGCTGCTCGCCAAGGGCGTGCTGATCTGCCTCGCGACGCTGTCCGCGCTGGCCGCCCTGCCCATGGCCTTCCTGTACGTCACCCGCACCCTGTCGGAGGCCAGCCTGGCCATGGCCGCGGCCCACGTGACCGTCGGCGGGGCGTACTTCCTGGCCTTCCTGCTCGCCAACCAGGCCAAGGTGGTGCTTCTGTGCCTGGCCCAGGGGGCCGCGCTGGCCGTGCACCCGCTCGGGCGGCTCCTGCTGCCCGACGACTCGGCCCTGGCCGACGTCCTGCTCTTCCTGGGCGCCGCGCTGCTGTTCTTCTTCGTCCTGCTCGCCCTGATGAGCCGCAGCCTCAGGGACGTCAAGCAGTACCGCTGATCATCGATCGGGAGGGTATCCATGCATGTCGTCATTCTCGCGGGTGGCAAGGGGGTCCGCCTGCGCCCGTACACCTCCGCGCTGCCCAAGCCCCTGGTGCCCATCGGGGAGGAGTACGCGATCCTCGACATCATCCTGCAGCAGCTCACCAGCCAGGGCTTCAAGCGCGCCACGCTCGCGGTCGGGCACCTGAGCCCGCTCATCCGCGCCTTCGTGGGCGACGGCTCCCGGTGGGGCCTGGAGGTGGACTACACCGAGGAGGTGGTGCCGCTGTCCACGATCGGGCCGCTGTTCCCGATCAGGGACCGGCTGCCCGAGCACTTCCTGGTGATGAACGGCGACGTCCTCACCACGATCAACTACGCGGACCTGCTGACCGCGCACGTCGGCTCCGGTCTCCCGCTGACGGTGGCCACCTCGCCGCGCGTGGTCAAGATCGACTTCGGCGTGCTGGAGGCCAAGGGCGGCCGGATCGTCGGCTTCAAGGAGAAGCCCCTGCTCAGCTACCACGTCAGCATGGGCGTCTACGCCCTGTCCCGGGAGACGATCGCGCACTATCCGGAGGGCATGCCGTTCGGGTTCGACGAGCTGGTGCTCGACCTGCTGGCCAGGGACACCCCGCCGGGCATCTACGAGTTCGACGGCTACTGGCTGGACATCGGGCGGCCCGACGACTACGACGAGGCCAACGCCCGCTTCGAGGAGTACCGGGCGCTGCTGCTGCCCTCCACGCCGGAACGGGTGCGATGAGCACCGTCCTGCTGTTCGGCTCGACGGGCACCCTCGGCCGTCAGGTCAGGCTGCTGCTGTCCGGCGACCCGCGGGTGTCGCGGCTGCTCTGCCCCGGCAGGGCCGAGCTCGACCTGCTCGTGGCGGCGCCCGGCGACGTGGCCGGCCTGCTGCGGACGGTCCGGCCGGCGGTCGTGCTCAACTGCGCGGGCCGGATGTCGGGCGGCCAGGACGAGCTGCTGCGCGGCAACGCGCTGGCCACCGCCGTCCTGCTGGAGGCGATCGCCGCGGCGGCGCCGGGGGCCAGGTACGTCCGCCTGGGCTCGGCCGCCGAGTACGGCCCCGGCGAACCCGGCCGATCCCAGCACGAGAGCGACCGGGCCCGCCCCACCGGCCCGTACGGCGTCAGCCACCTGGCCGGCACGCTCCTGGTCGAGCGGTCACCCGTGGACGGCGTCTCGCTGCGGATCTTCAACCTGGCCGGTCCCGGCGTGCCCGCCGACAGTGTCCTCGGCCGGGCCAGGGACCTGCTGAGGACCGCCGCCGGGCACATCGACCTGGGGCCGCTGGGCGCGTACCGCGACTTCGTGGACGTGCGCGACGTGGCCGCCGCGGTCGTACGCGCCGCGTTCGTCCCGGAGTTGTCCGAGCGGGTCCTCAACGTGGGCAGCGGGCGCGCCGTCCCGGTCCGCGAGGCCGTCGCCCTGCTGGCGGCCCAGATCGGATTCACCGGCGAGGTACGTGAAAGCGCCCCCGAACACTCCAGATCCAGGGCGGTCGAGTGGAGCCGGGCCGGCACCCGCCGCGTCGAGCGCGCCCTCGGCTGGCGGGCCGCCATCCCGCTGGCCGACTCGCTCAAGGCGATGATGTGAGGAGGAGCCTGATGCGTTCAGCCGTCGCGCTGGCCACACTGTCCGCCTGCGCGCCGCCGCCGCTCGCCGAGACCACCACGTTCACCTACGTGCTCCAGGGCTACCCGGGAGGTCGCCTCGACGCCGTCGAGCACGCCCCGCACCGGCTCGCCATCGTCGACCTGTCGAGAGACGGCACCACCGCCGGCCACTTCACCGCCGGCGAGATCGCCCGGGTGCGGGCGCGGGGCAAGCGGGTGCTGGCCTACTTCGAGATCGGCTCCATCGAGACGTTCAGGACCGAGTACCGCGCCCTGCGGGGCGGTGACCTGATCCTCAACGTCTGGCCGGACTGGCCCGACGAGCGCTTCGTCCGGTTCTGGGAGCCCGCCTGGTGGGACCGGGTGGTCAGGCCGCGGATCGACCAGGCGCTCAGGGCCGGGTTCGACGGGGCCTACCTGGACACGCCGCTGGCGTACGAGGAGATCGAGCTGGCCAGGGTGCCCGGCGAGACCCGCCAGAGCCTGGCCCGCAAGATGGCCGCCCTGATCGCCCGGATCAGCGACCACGCCAAACGCGCCCGCCCCGGCTTCCTGATCGTCCCCCAGAACTCCCCGGAGCTGCGCCACCAGCCCGGATACGTCCAGGCCATCGACGGCATCGGCATGGAGGAGTTGTTCTTCAAGGCCACCGACGAGCCCTGCGCCGAGCGCTGGTGCCGGGAGAACCTGGCCGACGCCCTGGCGCTGCGCGCGCTGGGCAAGGCCGTGCTGGCCACCGACTACGCCACGCGACCGGCGAACGTCGCCGCCGCCTGCGCCCGCTACCGCCGCCACGGCCTGGCGGGCAACGTCACCGTGGTCGACCTCGACCGCGTCAGTCCGCCCTGCGGATAGAGAACGTGCGGATGGAAAGGAGCACCAGATGCCGAAGACAGTCGGCGTTGTCGGCATGGGTTACGTGGGCCTGACGCTGACGGCCGCCATGGCGGGCAAGGGATATGTCGTCCACGGTGTGGACGCCAGCCCCCGGGTCGTCGAGGCGCTGTCCAACGGGCGGATCCACGTCTTCGAGCCGGGGGTCGAGGAGGCGTTCGAGCGCCATCTCGGCACCACCGTCCACATCTCCGACCGGCTCCCCGACGAGCCGCTGGACGCCGCCATCCTGTCGGTCTCCACCCCCGTCGACCTGGCCATGGGCGAGCCGGACCTGCGCAACCTCAGGGCCGCCGCCGAGCACGTCGCCGAGCGCCCCGCCACCCTGGTCGTCGTGCGCAGCACGGTCCCGATCGGCGCCAGCCGCGCCGTCGTCCTGCCCGCGCTGGCCGCCCGCTGGGACCGGCCCAGGCTCGTCATGGCCCCCGAGCGGACGATCCAGGGCCAGGCGCTACGCGAGATCGTCGAGCTGCCCCAGGTGATCGGCGGCCTCGACGAGGACAGCCTGCGCGCGGGCATCGAGGTCTTCCGCGACCTGGCCGACCAGATCGTGCCCGTCTCCGGCCTGGAGACCGCCGAGATGGTGAAGCTGTCCAACAACTGCCACACCGACGTGATCTACGCCTTCGGCAACGAGCTGGCGCTGATCGCCGAGCAGCACGGGCTCGACCCGCTGGAGGTCATCAGGGCCACCAACCTCGACTATCCGCGTCCCGACCTGGCCAGGCCCGGTTACGTGGGGGGTGGTTGCCTGTCGAAGGACCCGTACCTGATGATCGCGAGCTCGCCGCGGCCGCCCTACCTGGTGGACCGGGCCAGGACGCTCAACGAGCGGCTGCCCGTGCACGTCGCCGAGCGGCTGGTCGAGCTGATCAGGCAGACGGCCGGGCACACCGAGGGGATCAGGCTGTCGGTGCTGGGCTGGGCCTACAAGGGCTGGCCGGCGACCGATGACATGCGCGGCACGCCCATCGCCGACATGATGCCGGTCTTCCGCGCCGCCGGGCTCGTCGTCAGCGGACACGATCCGCTGGTCTCCGACGAGGTCATCCGGCGCCACGGTGGCGAGCCGGTCAGCCTGGACAAGGCGTTCGCGGACGCCGACGCCATGATCGTGGTCAACGACCACCCCGACTACCGGGCCATCGAGGTCGCGGACCGGCTCTCCTCCTGCGGGCTGCGGGTGCTGTTCGACTCCTGGCGCATCCTCGACGAGGCCGCCGTCACCAGGCACGGCGTGCGCTACGCCGGCATCGGCTACGTGGCGAAGGGGAGCACGCCATGAGAGTCCTGCTGCTGGGCGGGGCCGGGTTCATCGGACTGCACCTGGCCAGGCGGCTGTGCGCGGACGGGCACGCCGTCACCGTCGTCGACGACTTCTCCCGCGGGCGCAGGGACCGCGCGCTGGCCGAACTGGCCGTCGAGGTGCGCTCGGCCGACCTCACCGACCCGGCCGCGTACGCCGCCATCGAGCACGGCTGGGACCAGGTCCACATGCTGGCCGCGGTGGTCGGCGTGCGGAACGTCGAGTCCGAGCCCGCCCGCGTCATCAGGGTCAACACGCTGGCGCTGCTGCACCTGCTCGACTGGCTCGGCCCGGACGACCGGCTGTTCTTCGCCTCCACCAGCGAGGCGTACGCGGGCGGCGTCAGCGCGGGCCTGGTCCCCGTGCCCACGCCGGAGAGCGTGCCCCTGGTGATCGAGGACGTGGGCTCGCCGCGGTACACGTACGCGATCAGCAAGCTCCTCGGCGAGGCCGCGGTGCTGCACGCGGCGCGGGCGACGGGGTTCGAGGCCGTCATCGGCCGCTTCCACAACGTCTACGGGCCGCGCATGGGCGCCGACCACGTCATCCCCGAGCTGTCGCTGCGGGCGGCCCGCGGCGAGGACCCCTTCACCCTGTACGGCGCCGACCAGAGCCGCGCCTTCTGCTATGTGGACGACGCCGTCGAGGCCGTGCTCCGCCTGATGGCCTCGCCCGAGGCCACCGGACGTATCGTGCACATCGGCAACGACGCCGAGACCAACATCGGCGACCTGGCCAAGCTCGTCCTGCGCGTGGCGGGCGCCGCACCCGCCATCCGCCACGTGCCCGCCCCGCCCGGCTCGGTCGCGCGCCGCTGCCCCGACCTCACACTGCTGCGCGAGCTGACCGGGTACGAGCCCCGCGTCGCCCTGGAGGAGGGGGTACGCAGGACGTACGAGTGGTACCGGAGGTCGTGGACGCCATGACGCAGCCCATCGCGTTCTACTACGGGGCGGGGGAGCTGGAGCGGCTGTCCAGGTTCGACAAGGTCGTGCTGCAGGCCGACTTCTACACCAGGGCCGAGCTCGACCTGCTGCGCGAGCGCGGCGTCCAGACCCTCGGCTACCTGTCGCTCACCGAGGACGTGGGCCCGCCCGCGCCCTGGCACCGCCCCGAGCGCAACCCCGACTGGGGCGGGGCGTTCGTGCACACGGGCGACCCCCGGTGGGTGGCGCACGTGGTGGACCAGGCCACCGGCGCGATCGCCGGCGGGTTCAGCGGCCTGTTCCTCGACACGCTCAACATCGAGCAGACCTTCCCGGAGGACCTGCCGCACCTGCTCATCCTCATCGCGGCCATCAGGGAGGAGGCCAGGCCGGCGTACCTGCTGGCCAACCGGGGTTTCGGCCTGCTGCCGCAGATCGCGGAGCTGGTGGACGGCATCCTGTTCGAGTCGTTCTCGGCCCGCTGGGTCGGCACCGGGAGCTACGCGCCCTGGCCGGACGACGTGCTGGAGGTGCACGCGGCGGTCGCCGAACGCCTGCTCGGCCTCGACCTCGACCTGTACGCCCTCGACTACGCCGACAACGACGAACTGTGCGACTTCGCGCGGCGCCGGGCCCGCGAGTTCGGCATGCACTGCTTCGTCAGCGACAAGGTGCTGTCACGCATCTGACGGCGCCGCCGCGGCGGCGCCGTCAGAAGGACTAGCCGATGCGCCAGGTGTCCCCGCCGAGCAGCAGGTCGCTCAGGTCGCCGGGACCCTTCTGGGCCACGGCCTCCTCGAGCTGCTCGGCCATGAGCTCGTCGTAGGCCGGGCGGCCGACCTGGCGGAAGATGCCGATCGGCACGTGCTCGAAGGCCGGCTCGTCGAGCCTGCTGAGCGCGAAGGCCAGCGACGGGTCGGGGTTGTGGGCGTCGTGGACGAGGATCTGGTCCTCGCTCACGCCCTCGCGGGCCACCACCTCGATGCCGCCGTTCGCGGCCCGGACGACGGCCTTGGAGGTGCTCATGATCGGCTGCCCGTGCTCGAGGCGCAGCGTGATGTCGTCGCGGACCTCGGGGTCCTTGAGCTGCTCGAAGGCGTTGTCGTTGAAGATGTTGCAGTTCTGGTAGATCTCGACCAGCGACGTGCCGCGGTGCGCGGTCGCCTCGCGCAGCACCGACTGCAGGTGCTTGCGGTCGGAGTCGATGGTCCTGGCCACGAACGACGCCTCGGCGCCGATGGCCAGCGAGATCGGGTTGAACGGCTTGTCGAGCGAACCCATCGGCGTCGACTTGGTGATCTTGCCGACCTCGGACGTGGGTGAGTACTGGCCCTTCGTCAGACCGTAGATCCTGTTGTTGAACAGCAGGATGTTCAGGTTGACGTTGCGGCGCAGCGCGTGGATCAGGTGGTTGCCGCCGATGGACAACGCGTCGCCGTCACCGGTGATCACCCACACGCTCAGGTCGGGCCTGCTCGCCGCGAGCCCCGTCGCGATCGCCGGCGCGCGGCCGTGGATCGAGTGGAAGCCGTAGGTGTTGAGGTAGTAGGGGAACCGCGACGAGCACCCGATGCCCGACACGAACACGATGTTCTCGCGCTTGAGCCCCAGCTCGGGCAGGAAGCTCTGCACCGCGGCCAGGATCGCGTAGTCACCGCACCCCGGGCACCAGCGCACCTCCTGGTCGGACTTGAAGTCCTTCAGGGTCTGCTTGCCCTCGGCCTTGGGAACGAGCGACAGGCCCTTCCCGTTGATCAGCTCAGTCACTGTCGATCACGTCCTGAATGACTCCGGCCAGCTCCTCGGCCTTGAACGGAAGCCCGCGAACACGGTTGTAGCTGATCACGTCGACGAGGAAGCGCGCCCGCAGCAGCAGTGCGAGCTGGCCCAGGTTGATCTCGGGCAGCAGCACCTTGTCGTAGCGCTTGAGGACCTCGCCGGTGTTGGCGGGCAGCGGGTTGAGGTGGCGCAGATGGGCCTGGGCGACCTTGCCGCCGCTCTTCCTGATGCGCCGGACGGCCGCGGCGATCGGCCCGTACGTCGAGCCCCAGCCGATGACGAGCACACTGGCGTCGCCGTCGGGATCGTCGACCTCCAGCTCGGGCACGTCGATGCCGTCGATCTTGGCGGCTCGCGTGCGGACCATCAGGTCGTGGTTGTTCGGGTCGTAGGAGATGTTGCCGGTGCCGTCGGCCTTCTCGATGCCGCCGATGCGGTGCTCGAGCCCGGCGGTGCCGGGGATGGCCCATGGCCGGGCGAGGGTCTCGGTGTCGCGCTTGAACGGCAGGAACTCGCCGTCGGCGCCGTTGGGCTCGGTCGTGAACTCCTGCGAGATGTCGGGCAGCTCCGAGACCTCGGGCAGGCGCCACGGCTCGGAGCCGTTGGCGAGGTAGCCGTCGGAAAGCAGCATGACCGGCGTGCGGTATTTGATCGCGATCCGGGCCGCCTCGACGGCCGCGTCGAAGCAGTCGCTCGGCGACATCGGCGCCACGATCGGCAGCGGGGACTCGCCGTTGCGGCCGAACATGGCCATCAGCAGGTCGGTCTGCTCGGTCTTGGTCGGCATGCCGGTGCTCGGCCCCGCGCGCTGCACGTCCACGACGATCAGCGGCAGCTCGGTGGTGACCGCGAGACCGACGGTCTCGGCCTTCAGCGCCACACCGGGACCACTGGTGGTGGTCACGCCCAGCGCGCCGCCGAACGCGGCCCCGAGCGCCGCGCCGACGCCCGCGATCTCGTCTTCAGCCTGGAAGGTGCGGATGCCGAAGCGCTTGTGCTTCGACAGCTCGTGCAGGATGTCGCTGGCCGGGGTGATCGGGTAGGAGCCCAGGAACAGCGGCAGCTTCGACTGCACCGAGGCCGCGATCAGGCCGTAGGCCAGGGCCTGGTTGCCGGAGATGTTGCGGTAGACGCCCGGCGCCAGGCGCGCGGGCTTGACCTCGTAGGAGACCGAGAACGACTCGGTCGTCTCGCCGTAGTTCCAGCCCGCCTGGAAGGCCGCGATGTTGGCCTTGGCGATGTCGGGCTTCTTGGCGAACTTCTGCTCGAGGAACTTGATGGTGTGCTCGGTCGGCCGGTGATAGAGCCAGGACAGCAGGCCGAGGGCGAACATGTTCTTCGACCGTTCCGCGTCCTTCTTGGACAGGTCGAAACCCTCCAGGGCCTTCACGGTGAGCGAGGTCAGCGGGACCGCGTGCACCCGCCACTCACTGAGCGAATCGTCCTCCAGCGGATTGGCGTCGAAGCCGACCTTCTGCAGGTTGCGCTTGGTGAACTCGTCGATGTTCGCGATGATGTCCGCGCCTCTGGGCAGGTCGCCCAGGTTGGCCTTGAGCGCGGCCGGGTTCATCGCGACGAGCACGTTGGGCGCGTCGCCGGGCGTGAGGATGTCGTGGTCCGCAAAGTGGAGCTGAAAGCTCGACACACCGGGCAGGGTGCCCGCGGGTGCGCGAATCTCAGCGGGGAAGTTGGGGAGCGTCGACAGGTCGTTGCCGAACTCCGCCGTGCCCGCCGTAAAACGGTCGCCGGTGAGCTGCATGCCGTCGCCGGAGTCTCCAGCGAACCTGATGATCACGCGGTCGAGTTGCTGGACCTGCTTTGTCACAGCTCAGTCCTCCTCGACGCGCCAGTGCGCGGTTGCCTTAGGCGCGTTCTCTGTTTCCATGCTAGATCCTCGGAAGGTCACGCGTTTGCATGCCGCGTAAAGCGGGTAAACGCGGTCGGAGTCAGTCAGGGCGAGGTGGGAGAACGACGACACAGCCCGGACGCGAGCCTGCAGAGGTCTACATGCAGGCGGGCGAACAGGACGGTTCGGGTCACGAGCGCCAACTATACGTCCCCCCACTACGTGCGCTACGTCAGGGGCTGCTTACCCGGCAGCTCATTCCCCGACCTGTACAGGCGTCCGGCCTGCATCCCCACAGAGCCGTACAACTCAGGAACGGTGACGAAGCTGTAACCCTTCCCGCGCAACCGTTTGAGGATGTCCGGAACCGCATCAACGGTTTCCCGATGGATGTCGTGCATAAGAATGATCGCACCTGGGTGGGCCGAGCGCACGGTCCGGTCCGCTATGTGGGCAGCGTCGCCCCCGCCCTGGTCATCCGCGTCGACGTCCCAGTTGACCAGGGACAACCCCATCTCGCGGGCGACGTCGCGCAACTCCTGGCTCACGGCCCCGTACGGCGGCCGCACCAGCGTCGGCGTCTGCCCGATCGCCGCGGACACGGCCTCCTGGGTCCGCAGGAGCGAGTCGGCGACCTTGCTGCGCGCCTGCTTCGACAGGTCCCTGTGCCCCCAACTGTGGTTCCCGACCAGGTGACCCTCCGCGCTCATCCGGCGCAGCAGCCCCGGCTGGGCGGCGGCGTTGCTGCCCACGGTGAAGAACGTGGCCCGCGTCCCCGTCTCCTGCAGCAGGTCCAGCAGCCGGCCGGTGTCCGGCCCCGGCCCGTCGTCGAACGTCAGCGCCACGCACTTGGCCCTGGCGCAGTCCACGCCCCCGGCCCGGTTGCTGACGGCGTCGGGCCCGGCCGTGGGGGCGAGGTGCGGCGTGTCGGCCACGGTGGTCTTGGCGGCCTCCCGCACGCTCTCCTGCGCTCGCCGGCCCAGATCCGACAGCAGGGGCATGACCATCCCCGCGGGCACCGCCACCGCCAGGCGGCCGAGCGAGCAGGGCCCGATCTGGCAGTCGTCGAATTCGACGACGAGGTCACCGCGCCGGTTGAAGGCCATGGAGTCGAACACGTCGCTGCCGGCCGTCAGGCCGTCCCGCTCGACCTGCGACCCGCGTTTCTCGAGCCGGGCCTTGACCAGGGCCGCCAGCCGTTCGAGCGCGTCGCCGCCGGACAGCAGCCCGGTCGAGCCGACCGCCTTGCCCTTGCGCGGGTCGAACCAGTACGTACGCGTGGCGTTGCCCCAGTCGGCGCCCACGGACTCACCGGTGCGCAGCCGTACCGCGACGGCCTCGGGGGAGGCGGCGGCCAGTTGCCAGTCCACGTTCAGCTCGGGGCGGGGGAAGCGGGGCTCGCCCGCGGTGCGGGCGCGGAAGTCGCGCAGTTGCCGCTCCGCCTGGGCGCGCAGGGCCTTGTTGAGTGCCGGGGCGTCGGCCAGCTCGGGGTAGTTGATGTGCACGTATCCGCCGTCGGTGGTGTCACCTTCGGTGAGCGTCCTGGTGGACAGGCCGACGATGGCCGCCGGGTCGACAAAGTCGATCAGCGTCGGCTCTGCCGGGACCACGACGTCCCTCCCGGGGGCGGCGGCGGCGAGCCCGCAGCCTGAGGCCGAGAGGGCCAGCAGAGCGATTCCGGAAGAGAATCGCGATATGTGCATGCATGTCAGGGTATGGTGCTGATCTTTCTATTTACCCCGATTTGGGGGGATAGCTCCAGAGGCTTTGACCTGGGTGGGTACCGGTCTCCTGGGTTACGATCACGTCATGGACGGCTACTTCGGGTCCTACGTGCTCGTCGCCGCGCTGCTCGCCATCGGTGTCGCCATCGTGGCGGGCGCCCTGTTCGCCAACCGCCTCCTCCGCCCGACCCGGCCCACGCCCGAGAAGCTGACCACGTACGAGTGCGGGGTCGATCCGGTCGGCGAGGGCTGGGCCCAGTCGCAGGTCCGCTACTACGTCTTCACCTACCTCTACGTCGTCTTCGCCGTGGACGCGGTCTTCCTGTTCCCCTGGGCCACCGTCTTCGACGCGCCCGGCTACGGAATGACCACGCTGGTGGAGATGTTCGTCTTCCTCGGCTTCATCGCCCTCGGCATCCTGTACGCCTGGCGCAAGCGCGTCCTGACCTGGACCTAGGCCCCGGGTTCTGGCACCTTGACTCGTCCGCGGCCTGCACGACGACATCATGGGCGCGCACCGGTCCCCGTCGCCGGCGGACCGGCCGGGCGCGGGGCCGCCCGTGGGCCTGGCCAGGATCGCGAGTCTTGCCCTCGCCGGGGTGACCCACTTTCTCGCGCCCGCCTTCCTGCTGCTCGGCGTCTACCTCCTGACACGCTGGACGCTGTTCCTCGTCCTGCTCGCCCTCGTGGCCCTGGACCTGGCCTGGCTGCTGCGCCCCCGCTCGATCCCTTCCCGGAGGGCGCCGAGCGTCTCACCCGTGACGACGCGCCCGGCCTGTTCGCCCTGCTCGACCGGATCGGCACCGAGGTCGGGGCGCCCCGGACCGACGTGGTGGCCCTCAGCGGCGCGGTGAACGCCTCGTTCCGGATCTACGGCCGGCGGCGGCGCGTGGTCGAGATCGGCTACCCGCTGTGGCTGATCCTCACCCCGCAGGAACGCGTGGCGCTCCTCGCCCACGAGATGGCCCATTCGAGCAACGGCGACGGCCGCCACGGGCTCGTCGTGAGCAGCGCGATGCACTCGCTCGGCGTGCTGCACGACGTGACCAGGTTCGACTGGCAGCCGGGGGCCAGGGCGGCGGGCGCGGCGGCCATGGGGTCGCTGCTGGACGGGCTGGCCACCAGGGCGCACTCCGCCGTCAGGTTCCTGGAGACGAGCGCCCATTTCGTGAAACCCGAAGACCTGTGGGCGTCGTTGCGGGCGGCCGTGGACGGGGTGCCGGACTCCGAGCTCGAACGCCGCCGCCGCGCCGGCCGCCTGGAGGAGTTGCGGGTGGACCAGACGCATCCGGCGACGTACCTGCGGATGGAGTGGGTGGCGGGGCTGGCGTACCCGGAGGCGCGGGTGCGCGCGACGGAGATGGAGGTCATCGAGCGTGAGCTCGAACGGCCCGCCGAGCGGGTGGCCCGCGCCGTCAGAGAGGATGCCCAGTCGGCCTTGTACCACTGATTCCTTGGCCTGCCATGTGATCCGGGCCAGAATGGACCACATGGCAGGAACGGATCTCCCGATGCCCACTGTGGGCGCCCTCTCCAGGTTGGCGCCCAAGCCCATGCGCTTCGTGCTCAACTGGGGCCGCCGCTACTCCCTGTGGGTGTTCAACTTCGGGCTGGCCTGCTGCGCCATCGAGTTCATCGCGGCCTCGACGAGCCGGCACGACTTCATCCGCTTCGGCGTGATCCCGTTCGCGAACGGCCCCAGGCAGGCCGACCTCATGATCGTCTCGGGCACGGTCACCGACAAGATGGCCCCGGCGGTCAAGCGCCTCTACGAGCAGATGCCCGACCCGAAATACGTGATCTCGTTCGGTGCCTGCTCCAACTCCGGCGGCCCCTACTGGGACTCCTACTGCGTCACCAACGGCGTCGACCAGATCATCCCGGTCGACGTCTACGTACCCGGCTGCCCGCCCAGGCCGGAGGCCCTCCTCTACGGCATCATGAAGCTCCAGGAGAAGATCGCGGGGGAGAAGCTCAGCGACCGCTACATCTGGTCCCGCTCCCACACGAGCTCCTCGGAGGAGGCGTGAGCGGCCTCGCCGAGCGGTTCGGCGACCGCGTCCAGATCACCGAGTCCTACGGCGACACCACCGCAGACGTCGCCCCCGCCGACTGGATCGAGCTGCTGATCTACGTCCGCGACGAGCTCGGCCACACCTTCTTCGACTGGCTCACCGGCGTCGACGACCCGCCCGAGTCCTTCCAGATCGTGGCCCACGTCTACAACCAGGCGGCCGGGCGGCGCCTGCTGCTGCGCACCCGGGTGCCGCGCGAGAACCCGCACCTGCCCACCGCCGTGGGCGTCTACCGCGGGGCGAACTGGCACGAGCGCGAGACGTACGAGATGTTCGGCGTGATCTTCGACGGCCACCCCTACCTGGTCCCGCTGCTGCTGCCCGACGGCTTCGAGGGCCACCCGCTGCGCAAGGACTTCATCCTGGCCGCCCGCGTGGCCAAGCCGTGGCCCGGCGCCAAGGAGCCCGGCGAGTCGGGCCACGGCGCGCCGAGCCGCCGCAAGACGCTTCCGCCAGGAGTTCCAGCCGACTGGGGGCCGCCCGATGCTTGAGGTCGTCATCAGCTTCGCCGTCATTATCGTCGTCTTCCTGGTGCTTCCGCTGATCATCGGCCAGACCGAGCACAAGGTCATGGCCCACATGCAGTCGCGCCTCGGCCCCATGTACGCGGGCGGCTTCCACGGCTGGGCGCAGCTCATCGCCGACGGGGTGAAGTTCGCCCAGAAGGAGGACATCATCCCGGCCGCGGCCGACCGCCGCATCTTCATGATCGCCCCCGGGGTGGCGCTGGTCCCCTACCTGGTCGTGCTGATCGCCATCCCGCTCGACCGCGACCTCGTGGCCGTCGACCTCGACCTCGGCCTCTTCTTCGTGCTCGCCGTCATGGGCATCGGAGTGCTCGGCTCGATCATGGCGGGCTGGGCCTCGGCCAACAAATACTCGGTGCTCGGCGGGATGCGGTCGGCGGCCCAGCTCATGTCGTACGAGCTGCCGCTGGTCCTGGCGGCCTCGTCGGTGGCCATGGCGGCGGGCACGCTGTCGATCCCCGGGATCGTCGAGGCGTGGCAGTGGTGGTGGCTGCCGTGGCAGGCCATCGGCGGCGTGGTGTTCTTCATGGCGGGCCTGGCCGAGCTGCGCCGGCCCCCGTTCGACATGCCGATCGCCGAGTCCGAGATCATCATGGGCCCGATGACCGAGTACACGGGCATGCGCTTCGCGCTCTTCATGCTCGCCGAGTACGCCGGGATCGTCGTCCTGTCGTTCCTGACCACGGTGTTGTTCCTGGGCGGCTGGCAGGGCCCGTTCCTGCCCGGCTGGTTGTGGACCCTGGTCAAGGTCTTCCTGCTGGCGTTCGTGGTCATCTGGCTGCGGGTGACCTATCCCCGGCTCCGCGAGGACCAACTGCAGAAACTCGCCTGGGCCGTTCTCGTCCCGCTGGCCCTGGTGCAATTGGCGCTCACGGGAATCGTCAGAGTTCTCGTCTGACGGAAACTTTATTTCCGACTTATTCGTCATTCCTGGGCAGGGGGCCTCAGGGGGAATGACGAGTGAATCAACTCCTTCCATGCGCGGGCGCGACCAAGAGCGGCCGATGCCCGAAAACCGTTCTCACCTCTCAAGACCGGACGCTGATCGTCACGGACAAGGCCACCGGCCATTCCGTACGCGTGGCGCCGGCCCGCCTTTACCACTACGACCATGACGGCGTTCAGGGCCTGGCCGCCCTTGACCCCGACGGCCTGGTGCTGCTCGACTTACCCGGCGACTGGCACCCGCCCCACCTGCGGGACTTCGCCCTCAAGGCGGCGATCCCGCTGGAGGACGCCCGCGGCCACGCCGCCGAGGAGACGCGAGCCGTCCTGGCCGCCCGCGCCCCCGGCTGGCAGCGCGTCCGCGGCCTTCCGCTGCCCTCCATGGCCAAGTGGCGAAAACCGGTGGGCATCTGCGTGGCCGTCGCCGGAGTGGCCTTGATGGCGTACCTGGCGTCGCTCGGAATGTGGACCGCCTGGCGCGGCCTGTCCTCGATCGGCCGCCTGATCCTCGACCTTCTCGACGCCAAATGGCTGGTCGTGGCCTTCAGCCCCGTATTACTGCTGCTCCGCCCGGCATCGGTGCGGGCGCATCGCTGGCGCACGAAACGCGGCACCGTTCTGGGGCCGCCCGGGGGCCCTTGCCTCAGCACCAAATCCGGGAGCCGGCTCCAGATCGTCCACGGCAACGAGGTCACGGCGAACCTGCGCCTGGGGGAGAATCCCGGGCAGGCGTTCAGCCTGCTCCTCTACCACTACGACGGCCTGACGGGCCTGCTCGTCCTCGACCGCTTCGGCCGCTCCCTCCACCACCTCCCGGGCCGCTGGTCCCCGGAGGAGACGGACCGCTTCGCCAGACGCCACGCGCTCATGCTGGCCGTGCATCGGGTGTCGCGCGAGGAGTATCTGACGCTGACCAAGGACAGCAAGAACGCCACCCCTTGAACCCATTGATGACGAGGTGAGCCCCCCGGGTACCCCCGGTACCGTCGCCGGCGTCCGTCGGCTCGCTCACTTCGGGCGGTTCGGGGGCGCTGTGGCTTCGTTGAGGTTCAGGGGCGCTATGGCGAGGCTGCGGCGGGTGCGTTCGAAGATGTGACTCGGCCGGGTCCGCGGCGGTGAGCAACCGGTTGAGGTGAAGATGTACGTAACTGCCCAGGAGCGACTCGAGCGGGACCGTCAGCCGCCCCTCGCGGTCGAGTTCGGCCAGCCGCGCCGACGCCGCTTCCAGCACACCGCGCCGCTCACCGAGTAGCCCTTCGACGGGGTGCAGCGCACCGGCGCGCTCAGTGATGCCGCGCAGCCTGGCAGGCGCCTTTTCCGGCGGAGCGGCGTCCAGGGCCGCCATGTCGGCGAGCAGTTCACCGAATTCCTCAGCGACCTTGTGGCACGAGGAACGCTCCGCCAGACGTCGTTCACCAGACCCCCACCCGCGCCCTCACCCGGCCTGCGCGCCATTCACCACACTCGAACCCGTGCCACTCCAACCCGGACCCGTTTACCGTTTGCCCAGGGATACACCTCACGCCCACACGCTTGGACCGCTCAATCCGCATCCCGAATCCCGTAACACCCACCCCGGCCTCAGGCCACCTCACACCAGCGCCTTCGAACCCCACCTAAGCGCACGCACCTCAAACCCCCGACGCCCCTCGCGGCAAACCCACCACCACCACCAACCAGCAAGAACCCAGCCACCAACCAAAATCACAAACCAACGAGCGTCAGCGAACGATCGCCAACATCACATCCGAAGCCGAAGGACGCTCATCCGGCCGCTTGTTCAAACAAGCCCCCACGATTGCCCGTAAGCCCGGCGGCAACGGCGACAAATCCGGATGAAAGGTGAGCACCCGATTGAACACCGCCGGCACCGTGTCCTCCCCGAACGCCGGCCGCCCCGTAGCCGCGAACATGATCGTCACAGCCCAGCTGAACACATCGGAAGCCGGCCCCACAGTCTCCCCGGTCAACTGCTCAGGCGACATATAAGGCGGCGTCCCCACCATTTTCCCGGACGTCATCGTCACCTGGTCAAGCGCCCGCGCGATCCCGAAGTCGATCACCCGAGGCCCGTCGTTCCCGATCAGCACATTGCTCGGCTTGAAATCACGATGGACGATCCCCGCCTTGTGGATGGCCGCCAGCGCCCCCGCCGTGGACAACGCCAGCCGCGTCAAACTGTCCTGGTCACGCGGCCCACGCTTCTTGACGAGCTGCTCCAGCGACGGCCCCTCCACATATTCGCTGACAATGTACGCGTGGTTCCCCGTGATGTTCACATCCAGCACACGGGCTGTGGAAAACGTCGCCACCCGCTGGGCCGCCTCCACCTCCCGCGCGAACCGCGCCCGAGCCATCTCGTCGACCAGATCGTGCAGCACCTTCACGGCGACCCGTGTCCCGTTGGGCGCCGCGGCCAGATAAACCGTCCCCTGCCCACCGCGTCCGAGCGACTGGAGCACCCGATAGTGCCCGATCCACTCGGGCTCCCCGGGCCGCCGCCGATGGGACTCTTCACGCCGCGGCCGATGGGTCTCCTCGTGCCGAGGCCGATGCGGCTCCCCGGACCGGCCATGATGCGGTTCCCCGGACCGGCCATGATGAGGCTCACCCGCCCGGCCGTGATGAGGGTCTGGGGCGCGCCCCTGATGAGCCTCCCCGGATCGCCGCTGATAGGGCTCGCCGTGCCGAGGCTGAAAGGTGGGCGCGGTGGTCCGCTGCCGCAGGTCCATGTGCTGGTACGCGGGAACCGTCCCCTGCCGGGCGCGCACCATGAAAGGCACCAGGATCCCGGAGTGGATGATCCCGCCCAGCCAGCTGACCGCCAGCCCCACCGTGGACACCGTGCCCAGCGGCTCAGGCGTCTCGACCTCGGAGTAGGCTACGGCCGCGATCACGAACACGCCGGTGCTCACCAGGTAGATGGACGCGGCCACGGCATGCCAGACGCTGCGCAGCCAGAAAGCCGCGAACCCGATGGAGAACGGGGTCGCCAGACCGCACGTGAACAGGGGCAGGCAGGCCCACGCGACGGCGGCCGCCCAGGCCCCGCCACTGGGACGGATCCGATGGCTCTGCTGCATGGCCGAGAGACTATCGCCCCGCCGTGTTTCATACCGGTGCATGCACACAGCTTGTGGATAACCTCCCCTCTTCCTGTGGACGGCTGTGGAAAAACTGGGGACAACGCTCTGGCTCATTCACCTGCGCGGCCAAGTACGTCATGATGTTGAACCATGGCGCGGATACCGGGAGTCGGACTGGCAAAGGGGCTGTCCATCACCCTTCGCCACATGCTGCGCAAATCGGTTACGCAGCAGTATCCCGAGGTCAAGCCAGCGCTTCCGCCCCGCAGTCGAGGAGTTATCGCCCTAGTTGAGGAAAACTGCACCTCTTGCATGCTCTGTGCCCGAGAGTGCCCCGACTGGTGCATCTACATCGACTCCCACAAGGAGACCATCCCCGCCCCCGAGGGCGGCCGCGCTCGCCAGCGCAACGTGCTCGACCGCTTCGCGATCGACTTCGCGCTGTGCATGTACTGCGGCATCTGCATCGAGGTCTGCCCCTTCGACGCCCTCTTCTGGTCCCCGGAGTTCGAGTACGCGGAAGGCGACATCCGCAACCTCCTCCACGAAAAGGACAAGCTCGCCACCTGGACCCAAACGGTCCCCCCACCCCCACCTCACGACCTCGGCGCCGAACCTCCCAAGGAACTGACGGCCGCCCCCCGCCGCCCGACCCCGGACCGCCCAGCCCGTACGACCGCCGCGCGCCCCGCCCGTACAACCGCTTCCCCCGCCCCAAAGGAAGGCGCCAAGCCGACCCCGGAAGCCCCGTCACCCGAGTCCCCACCCCCAGCGGCAGACCCCACCCCCGGCGCCTCGGACACGGCCGAGCCCTCAGACACGCCTTCGACCACGAAGGCGCCACAGCCAGCCTCCCCGCCGCCGTCGAGCACCCCAGGCGACCGCCCTCGCCGGCCCATGACGAACGTACGAGGCATCCGCCCCCCAGGCGCCCTCCCGCCCCAGGACGACCCCTCCACCCCACCGGCCACGAACGAGCCGGCCGGGGAAGACCCAGACACGCCCTCATCGGCCGCGAACGAGCCGACAGGGCAGGACCCAGGCGCCACCCCACCCGCCGCGAACGAGCCGGCCGGGGGAGACCCGGACGTCGCCTCATCGGCCGCGAACGAGCCGTCGCCCGGATCCGCCGCAGACCAGCCCCCTCAGGGCCAAGCTTCATCCACAGGACAACCGCCTCCAGGAAAGTTGTCCACAGCCTCGGACGAACCGCGACCGGAGTCCGAGCCGGAGGAGCAGACTTCTGCCGCGAGCCCCCGCCAACGCAAGATGGCCGATCCACGGTCCATCCGACCGCCAGGGCGGCTCGGCCCTGACGACACGAGGGAGTCCGAGGAGGAGTCGTGACCGAGGTGGTGCCCTCCTACCTGTCACCCACCGGGCAAGAAATCGTCTTCTTGCTGCTGGGCGCGGTAGCGGTTGGATCAGCCCTGCTCGTCGTCACGACCAAACAGCTCGTCCACGCCGCCCTGTGGCTGGTCGTCTGCTTCGGCGCCCTGGCCGGCGGCTACCTCGTGCTGACCGCCGAGTTCGTCGCCTGGGTCCAGGTGCTGATCTACGTGGGCGCGGTGGTGGTGCTGCTGCTGTTCGGCATCATGCTCACCCGTGCTCCCATCGGCCGCTCCGCCGATCTCGACAGCGGCAACCGGCTGGTCTCGGCCCTGGTGGCGGTGGTGACGGCGGCCATCCTGGTCACGGTGGTCATCGACGGCTTCCGTACGGCCTACACCCCCCTGACTCCCGGCGCCGGAGCCGCGAAAGAACTGGGCGCCAGCGTGTTCGCCACCTGGGTGCTGCCGTTCGAGGCGCTGTCGGTGCTCCTGCTGGCCGCACTGATCGGCGCCATCGTCCTGTCCCGCACCGACATCCCGGGCGCCTCCCCAGACCACCCCGGCCCCACCCCAGCCCCCAGCACGGCGGGAAACGCCTCAACCCCCGGCCCAGCCGCAAGCACCTCGCAGCTCCACCCGCCCAACAGCGCCACCCCCGCTCATCTCGACAGCAGCGACACCGCCCCAGGCCGGCCCGACATCGCCACCGCCCCCGATCAGCCGGGGAGGTCCTCACCACCCGACCGGACCCTGGGCAGCACACCGCCCGATCAGACCGGGGGTCATTAGTGCACATCGTCTACCCGGCGGTAGTCTCCGCGCTCCTCTTCTCCATCGGCGTCTACGGCGTGCTCGCCCGCCGCAACACGATCCTCGTGCTGATGTCCGTGGAGCTGATGCTCAACGCGGTCAACCTCAACCTGGTCGCGTTCGACGTGTGGCTGCGAGACCGCCTGCACAGCGGCCAGGTCCTCACCCTCTTCGTCATCGTCATCGCAGCCGCGGAAGTGGGCCTGGGCCTCGCGATCGTGCTGGCGCTCTACCGCAACCGCCGCACCGTCGACATCGATCACCTCCGCGACCTGGCCGAGCCCGCCACCTACCCCGGCCAGGAGACGACCCCACCCGACCAGGGAGAAGAGCTCCGCCCGGACAGCATGGCCGCACCCACCCGAAGCCCGCTCCGCCGAAGCCGTGCCGACCGGCCCGAAGACCTCCCCACCTCCGCCCAGCCGAACGACCAGCACCACAGCCACCCAGAACGCCCAGGCCAGCCGGCACCTTCAGCAGAGACCCAAGACGGCCAAGAGGACGAGCAGCCCGTCAGGCGAGGTGGCACCCGATGACGACCTTCCCGCTGCTGACCGTCCTCCTCCCCTTCGCCGCCGCCTTCGCGGGCCTGCTCCTCTCCCGCTGGCCACACAAACGACCAGAAAAGCACCCAACAGGGACCTCCACCCCAGGCACCCAGCCGAACACCCGGGCAGCCTGGATGGCGATCCTCCCCACCGCGGCCTCGGCGATCCTGGCCACCTGGCTCGCCTGGGACCGCGGTCTCGCCTACTTCACCGCCACCACGACATCACCACCCCCCACAGGCCAGACCTACGGCTCGATCGTCACCGGCGGCATCCCGATCTCGCTCACCCTCCAGGCCGACGACCTGTCCGCGATCCTCGGCGTCCTGGTGACCCTGGTGGCCTTGGCCGTACAGGTCTATTCGGTCGGCTACCTCAGAGGCGACCCGCGCTACCCCTCCTACAGCGCGTTCATCAGCCTGTTCACCAGCGCCATGCTCCTGGTCGTCTACGCGGGCGACCTCCTGGTCCTCTACGTGGGCTGGGAGATCATGGGCCTCTGCTCCTACCTCCTCATCGGCCACTGGTGGGAAGACCGGGACAACTCCCGCGCGGCGATCAAGGCGTTCCTCGTCACCCGCCTCGGCGACGTCGGCTTCCTCTTCGGCATCTTCGTCCTGGGCATGGCCGCCGACAGTTTCCGCATCGCCGACGTGCTGGCCAAGGTGTCGGAGATGTCGCCCGCCACCCTGGTGACGGCCACGATGCTCCTGCTGGCCGGCGTGGCGGGCAAGAGCGCGCAGGTGCCCCTGCACACCTGGCTTCCCGACGCCATGGCCGGCCCGACGCCCATCAGCGCCCTGATCCACGCCGCCACCATGGTCGCCGCCGGCATCTTCATCGTGGCCAGGCTCTTCCCGGCGTTCCTCGGCGCACAGCCCACGCTCGACGTCCTGGCCGTCATGGCCGCGCTCGGCATGCTGGGCGCCGCCCTGGCCGCACTCGCGCAGGACGACCTGAAACGCGTGCTCGCCTACTCCACGGTCAGTCAGCTCGCCTACATGGCCGGCGGCCTGGCCGCGGGCTCCGACACGGCGGCGATCTTCCACCTGGTGACGCACGGCGCGTTCAAGGCACTGCTGTTCCTCTGTGCGGGCGTGGTGATCCACCACGTCGGCTCCAACCTGATGACCCAGATGGGCGGTCTGCGCCGCGAGCTGCCGGTCACGTTCGTCACGATGACGATCGGGTTCGCCGCCCTGATGGGCATCCCCCCGGCCAGCGGCTTCTTCAGCAAAGACGGTCTCCTGCTGGCGATGGACGAGGCGCTGTCCACCGGCGGCCTGACGGACGCGGCCGCGTTCCTCCTGTACGGCTGCGCCCTCGCGACCGTGGCCGTCACCGGCGCCTACGCCACCAGAGCCTGGCTCCGCACGTTCTTCGGCGAGGCGAGAGTCGTGGCGCTCCCCGAACCGGAACCCGGCACCGCCCACGTCGTGGACGTCCGCGAGGCCCCCCGCACGATGCTCGTCCCCGTCGTCCTGCTCGCCGCCCCCGCCCTTCTCCTGGGCTTCGTCGGCGAACCGCACCTCGACCTCGGTGTGGCGGCGATCAGCGTGGTGCTCGCGCTGCTGGGCGCCGGCGCGGTCTACGCGTTCTGGCGCCTCGACCCCGTCGCCGACCCGGCCCGCCTCCTGGGCCCGCTGAGAGCACCATGTGAGCGGGCGTTCTACGTGGACGAGCTGTACGCCACCCTCTTCGTACGCCCGGTGCTGGCCCTGGGCAGGCTCGTGGTGAGGACGGACGACGTGGTCGTGGACGGCGCGGTCCGCGGCTCGGGCAGGTCGGCGCGCGGATTGTCCGGAGTGCTACGCCTGGCCCAGAACGGTAACGTCCAGCTCTACGTGAGCGGTTTGCTGGCCGGCGTCCTGTTGATCGTGATCGGGGCGGTGGTGTTCGCATGATGGGCTGGCTTCCCGTCGCACTGCTCGCCGTGCCACTGCTCGGCGCGCTCCTGCTCCTCCTCGCCCCGCACACGCTCCGCCCCCTGCTGCGGCCGTACGGACTGATCCTTTCCGGCCTCACGCTGGCGCTGAGCCTGCTGATGGTGGCGACGTTCGACTACGGCGGCCCGGCGCGCGTGCAGTTCGAGGTCGACCAGCCGTGGATCCCCGGGCTGGGGCTGCGCTTCCACCTCGGCGTCGACGGGATCTCACTGCCGCTGATCGCGCTGACGGCCCTGCTGACGTTCCTGTGCTTCGTCTACCTGTCCAAACCGAATCCCAGGGCGCGGGCGCTCGTGTTCACGCTGCTCGTGCTCGAAGTGGGCATGATCGGCACCTTCCTCGCCCTCGACCTTCTCCTCTTCTTCGTGTTCTTCGAGATCGTCCTCATCCCGATGTACTTCCTGATCGGCATCTGGGGCGGCGAGGGGCGCAGGGCGGCGTCGATCAAGTTCATCCTGTACACGCTGCTCGGCTCGGTCGTGATGCTGCTCGGCCTGCTGCTCGTCTGGGCCCAGACCGGCACCCTCGACATCGAGGCGCTGAGCGCGGCCCACGGCGCCGGAATGCCCAAGTCGGTGCAGATCCTGGCGTTCGTGGCGATCGGCATCGGTCTGGCCGTGAAGACCCCCATGTGGCCCCTGCACACCTGGCTCCCCGACGCCCACACGGAGGCACCCACCGTGGGCTCCGTGCTGCTCGCCGGGGTGCTGCTGAAGATGGGCACCTACGGTTTCGCCAGGATCGCCATCCCCGTCCTGCCCGAGGGCGCGGTGGCGGTGGCGCCGTGGCTGGGCGCGTTCGCCGTGGTGGGCATCGTGTACGGCGCCCTGGCCTGCCTGGCCCAGCGCGACCTCAAACGCATGATCGCCTACTCGTCCGTCGGCCACATGGGCTTCGTCCTGCTCGGCTTCGCCACCCTGACCCCCGTCGGCATCAACGGCGCCCTCTTCGCGAACGTGGCCCACGGCCTGATCACCGGCCTGCTGTTCTTCCTGGCCGGAGGGATCAAGGACCGCTACCACACCGCCGACATGCCCTCGCTCGGCGGCGGCCTGCTCGCCACGTTGCCCCGGCTGGGCTCGTTGCTGACGTTCGCCTCCATCGCCTCGCTCGGGCTGCCGGGGCTGGCCGGTTTCTGGGGCGAGATGCTGGCGCTGCTCGGGGCGTACCAGCCGGCGGACGGGCTGCCGCGCGGGCTGTTCCTCACGTACATGGTGATCGGAGGGCTGGGCGCGGTCCTGACGGCCGCCTACTTCCTGGTCATGCTGTCCCGCGTCACCC
Organism: Nonomuraea sp. NPDC050643; assembly: GCF_040654715.1. Classification (NCBI taxonomy): domain Bacteria; kingdom Bacillati; phylum Actinomycetota; class Actinomycetes; order Streptosporangiales; family Streptosporangiaceae; genus Nonomuraea; species Nonomuraea sp. NPDC050643. The sequence goes on from NZ_JBFAIM010000012.1 coordinate 224,543, forward strand.
ACGGCCGCCCCCAGGCCCCCACGGCGACCACCCCGCCCGGCGGCGGCGAAACCCCCCACGAAGTCACAGTCACAGTCACAGCCACAGCCACGACCACCACCACGACCCTGGCCCCGCCCCGCCCGCACGAGCCGCCGACCGACGTCAGAAGGCGCGAACTGCTCGCCTGGACCCCTCTGATCGTCCTCATCCTGCTCTTCGGCCTCTGGCCGGGCCTTCTCCTCTCGCTCACCACACCGCCCGTGCAAGCCCTGCTGGGAGCCCTCTCATGATCCAGCAGATCGACTATTTCCTGATCGCGCCCCCGCTGGCGCTGGCCCTGGTCGCGGGCCTGGTGCTGCTGCTCGACGCCTTCCTCCCCGCCCGCCCTCACACCAAGACCGTCCTGGGCGCCGTCACCCTCGCAGGCATGGCGATCTCCCTGGGCTTCCTCGTCGCCCAGGCGGCCACGCAGGGCGGCAGACCTCGGTCCACGTTCTGCGTCCCGCCGCACCTCGACCCGACCCGCCAACTGTGCTCCTACGTGGTGGACAGGTTCACGCTGGTGTTCGCGGGCATGGTGCTCGTCGCGGCCGTCGTGGTCGTCCTGATGTCGATGACCGAGTTGGCGGGCGGCGGCATCCCCGTAGGGGAGTGGTATTTCCTGCTCCTGTGCACCCTCGTCGGCGCCGTCACCCTGCCCGCCTCCCGCGACCTGATCATGCTGGTGGTGGCGCTCGAGCTGGTCTCGCTCCCGGTCTTCGCCCTGACCGCGCTGAAACGCTACGACGGCCGCTCGTCGGAGGCGGCCGTCAAGCTCTTCGTCGTCTCGGTGGTCTCCACGGCGATCATGCTCTTCGGCGTGTCACTCCTGTACGGCATCGCGGGGACGGTCTTCCTGTCACGCCTGGCGGCGGTGCTGAGCGGCCAGGCACCCGCCCCCGGGCTGGCCTTGACGGCGGCGACCGGCCAAGACCTGCCCGCCGTGGTCACCGTAGGCGTGGTCCTCGTCGTGGCCGGCTTCGCCTTCAAGATCGCCGCGGTGCCCTTCCACGCGTGGGCCGCCGACGTCTACCAGGGCGCCCCCATACCCGTGGCCGCCCTGCTCTCGGTCATCTCCAAGGCGGCCGGGTTCGCCGGGCTGATCCTCATCCTGGTCGCCGCCCTGGCCGGGCAGGCCGCGACCTGGGCCCCGATCGTGGGCATCCTCGCCGCGCTGACCATGACCGTGGGCAACCTGCTCGCCATGCGGCAGCGCTCTGCCGTACGCCTGCTGGCCTGGTCCTCGGTGGCGCAGTCCGGCTACATCCTGGCCCCCTTGGCGGTGGCGGGCAGCATGGCGGCGGCGGTCAGCGCGTCGATGGCGTACCTGATCATCTACGCCGCCATGAACCTCGGCGCGTTCGCGGTGGTCATGCTCGTGTCCAGAATCGCGGAGCGCAACGAGCTCGACGACTATCGCGGCCTGGCGTTCCGGAGCCCGGCGGCGGGCATCGCGCTCGCGTTCTGCCTGGTCTGCCTGGCCGGCCTGCCTCCGGGCCTCGCCGGGCTCTTCGCCAAGGTCTTCGTCTTCCGCGAGATCGTCGAAGCCGGCTGGGGCTGGCTGGCGCTGGTCATGGCCGTCAACACGGTGATCGGCCTCTACTACTACGTCGTCTGGACGGCCCGGCTCTTCACGCCGGCCGCCGGGACGGCACCGCGCCCGCGCCCCTCGACCTGGATCGCGATCGGCCTGGCCACGGCGGTGGCCGTGCTGTTCTCGATCGCCCCGCAGCTCGTTCTGGATATGACCTCTTTCTCCGGCTGAACCGGGCAGAGTAGCGCCGGTAAGTCGCGCTCCGCCCTCAGCTGAGCACGGCGGGGAACGATGGACCGGGTCATCAACGTTGGACGAGGTGAACCCAGGCCACGAGAGGGGGAGCCTTGCACCACAACGGTCTGCGCACCGCCGTTCTGCTCGGCGGGCTGTCTGCGCTGATTGTCGCGGTGGGCGCGTGGTTGGGCGGCGGCACCGGTATGCAGATCGCGCTCGTGCTCGCCCTGGCGAGCAATGGCGTCGCCTACTTCTTCTCCGATCGCATCGCGCTGTCCGCCATGCGGGCCAGGCCCGTCAGCGAGGTCGAACAGCCGACGCTCTACCGGATAGTCCGCGAGCTCTCCACCGAGGCCCGCCAGCCGATGCCCCGTCTCTACATCTCGCCGACGGTGCAGCCGAACGCGTTCGCGACCGGCCGCAGCCCCCGCCAGGCCGCGGTCTGCGTCACGTACGGGCTGACCAGGCTGCTCGACGAGGCCGAGCTGCGCGGCGTGATCGGGCACGAGCTGTCACACGTGTACAACCGGGACATTCTCATCTCCTCGGTCGCCGGTGCGCTGGCCACGATGATCACCTGGGTCAGCTACGTTGCCGTGTTCTTCGGCGGTTCGGACGATGACGAGGGCCCCGGCTTCCTGGGCGCGCTGCTGATGATGGTGCTCGGCCCCGTGGCGGCCGGAATGGTGCAGATGGCGATCTCCCGCACACGGGAGTTCCAGGCCGACGAATCGGGCGCCCGGCTAACCGGCGACCCGCTCGCCCTCGCCTCGGCGCTCCGCAAGATCGAGATGGGCGCCCGCAGGCTTCCGCTCCCCGAGAACAGCCGCCTCACCTCGGCCTCGCACATGATGATCGCGAACCCGTTCAGCGGCTCCGGCTTCGGCCGCCTGTTCTCCACCCACCCGCCGACGTCCGAGCGGGTCGCCCGGCTCGAGCGCATGGCCGGCTACCGTCGTTGAGCGCCGGAATGGGCAGATCTCCGCGGTTGACCGAGGCCGAGCGCAAGCTCTGGAACGCCTTCCCGACGGGCGAGATGGTCGAATTGGGCTCGTTCGAGATCGGCACCAGCCGCCAGGCCGGCGCGAACGCGCCCACGGACGGCGACACCTGGGGGCCGGAGCGCTCGATCAGGGCCGAGGTGATCGCCTCACTCCTGCTCGGCGCCCGCGACGTGAACGCCGGCTCGGTCCCCTCCGTACGCCTGCGCGGCGCCCGGATCACCGGCCGCCTGCTCATCCTCGGCGGCACGATCTCGCACGAACTCATCCTCAGCGGCTGCCATCTGGACGAACCCATCCGCCTCACCGGCTCCACGACCCGCACCATCCGCCTGACCGACTGCCACCTCCCGGGGTTCAGCGGCAGCGGCATGCACGTGGCGGGCCATCTCAGCCTGTCCGGCTCGACCATCACCGGCACCGTACGCCTGAGCCGCGCCCAGTTCGAGAGCGGCCTGTGGCTCGGCGGCACCAAGGTGACGGCCGACAACGACGAAAACTGGGCCCTCTACGCCAACACGATCGTCGTGGACTCCGGCACGTACATGAGCAACGCCCACTTCACCGGCGGAATCAGCCTGCTCGGCGCCCGCCTGAACGCCGGATTCTTCCTGGAAGGCACGACCCTCCACAACCCCGGCAAACAAGCACTCAACGCCGAGAACATGGCCGTCGAAGACACCATGCGCTGCACCAACGGATTCCAGGCATCAGGCTGCTTACGCCTACGAGGCGCCCGTATCAGCGGAACCCTCTCCATCGACGGAATCGTCCGCAGCCCCGACACCCGCTACGCGCTCCACATGAGCCACATGGAGGTCCGCGAGCTCTACCTCAAACCGGCCGAACCCATCGCAGGTGTCGTCACCCTCGCCCATACGACATTGGGCACCCTGCACGACCGTCCGGACACCTGGCCGGAGAAACTCCGCCTGAACGGCCTGACCTACGACCGCTTACGCGGCTCCGGCGTACCCGAGCGCATCGACTGGGTCACCCGCGATCCGGAGGGTTTCCGGCCGCAACCGTACGAGCAACTGGCCGCCTGGTACCTCCGCGACGGCAACGACGTCCTCGCCCGCCGTACCCAGCTCGCCAAGCTCCGCGCCAGAAGGCAGACCCAAGGACTCGGTGGCCGCGTCTGGGGGAGGCTGCTCGACCTCGCGGTCGGCTACGGCTACCGCCCCTGGCTCGCAGGCCTGTGGTTCACGTTGCTGCTCGCGCTGGGAACGGTCGTCTTCGCCCTCAACCCTCCAAGAGCGCTCAAGCCCACCGAGAGCCCCGATTTCAACTCGTTCGCCTATTCCTTCGACCTACTGCTCCCCATCCCCGCATTCGGGCAACGAGAGCTTTTCGACCCGCTGGGGTGGACGCAGTGGCTCGCGTACGGACTGATCGTCTGCGGCTGGATCCTCGCCACGGCCCTCATAGCCGGCGCCACCCGCATCCTCCGCCCGCAGTAACCCCTCGATCGCCCGCGTAGGGAGGCCTACGAAGCGATGATCCGGGGCACACGACAACGACAAAGCTCACATCGCCCTCGCGAACACACGAACGGGCGCGCCCGGCCGTGTGCCCCGGATATCCCTTCCACGATCCAGCCCGGGCCGGATCCGTACGGTTCCATGCCTGGTTAGCGGTAGTTCACGAACTGCAGGGCAATGTCCAGGTCCTTGCCCTTGAGCATGGAGATGATGTCCTGCAGGTCATCCTTCTTCTTGGAGCTGACCCGGAGCTCTTCACCCTGAATCTGCGCCTTGACCCCCTTGGGCCCTTCGTCCCGGATCATCTTGGAGATCTTCTTCGCGTTCTCCTGGTCGATGCCCTCCTTCAGGCTGACCAGCATGCGGTATTCCTTGCCCGACAGCTTGGGCTCGCCCGCATCGAGGATCTTCAGCGAGAGACCCCGCTTGACCACCTTCTCCTTGAACACGTCGAGCGCGGCACCTGCCCGCTCCTCACTGTTCGCCTTGATCTCGATTGCCTGTCCGGTCCAGCCGATGCTCGCCCCGGTCCCCTTGAAGTCGAACCGGTGCCCGATCTCCTTGACCGTCTGGTTCAGAGCGTTGTCGACCTCTTGCCGGTCGATCTTGCTGACGATGTCGAAAGACGAATCAGCCAAAACACCCATCCTCTCAACTGCGAAAGCACTGAACGGATCCCACTTCCCGGCATACACGAAACGCGCGGACCCAGCGAACGAGCCTAGCCAGCATCGGCCCGCCGTGCAGGACCCCAACCCCTTGCCGCCCTGTGTACGCAGATGATCACCTTTGCCCCGTTTCCCCCTCCCCCCACCCACAACCCCTCCCCTGGCCCCTTCCCACCCCCACCCACCGCCACCCAGCCCCGGACCCCCGCCCGTTTCGGCACTGCACCACGCCGAGATCCGGCTCGGGACAAACCGGTGTCACGTACACCTCGGAAGTCCGCTATTCTTCTGTCTGTCGCCGCGAGAGCGGATGGCACGGCAGGTTGCCCGAGTGGCCAAAGGGAGCGGTCTGTAAAACCGTCGGCTCAGCCTACGCAAGTTCGAACCTTGCACCTGCCACACGCAGTTAGCGCAGCTCAGAGGCCCTCCGGGGCCTCTTCTGCTTTTCCGGGGTGTGCAGCCGGATGCCGCCGTGAGCGGGCCGTTGTCGCAGGTCCCGGAATATGCCCGGAATGGATCATGGGGCGTTTCCCCTGGTCGGGGGCCTTGATCCGGAACATCTGCGGATCGCGCGCTCGTGGGAACGTATTGGGAACGGCGAAGGGTCCCGGTGGCGTTCCGGGACCCTTCTGGGTGGTGCTGGATGATCATGCGGCTAGGGCGTCCTCAATCCGCTTGTTGGCGATCTCCTGTTGGCCATCGAGGCATTTGGCGTAGACCCTGAGGAGCACGTCCACGCCGTGTCCGGCCCGTTCGGCTACGTCGGGGGCTGGTACGCCCACGTTGAGCCAGAGGGAGACGGCGGCGTGTCTCAGGTCGTACGGTCTGCGAGCCAGGGGAGAGGCGACCTGGGCGGGGGTGAGCGCTAGGGCGCGGGCGTCCTGCCAGACCTCGGTGTACGCGGTCGAGGCCACGACTTTGCCGCGCTCGCTGCGGAACAGCCGGCCATCCTCCGCGACGCCGAACTCGTCGATGTGTTGCCGAAGAATCTTGACCAGCTTGGGCGGGATGGGCACGGGGCGAACGTCGTCGCGGCCTCGGTGCTTGAGCCCGCGTTCTTCATGGGCGTCGCCGGTGTCGGTCCACTTGACGTTGACCTCCGGGCGAGAGACATCGACGAGGAGGCGGCCCCAGCCAGTTGCCGGAAGATGGCAATCCTGCTTCCTGAGCGCGACGGTCTCGCCGGGACGGAGAGCGGCGTAGTACATGCAGGCGAACATGGCATGGAGCCGACGCCCGCGACCTCGCCCGCCTACGGAGGCCACTGCGGTCAGCAGTGCTTCAGCCTGGCGGGGATTCACCACGACCCGCGGATCCACCGTCTCCGTGGTTTTGGGCGGCTTCCACTTGACCTTGTGCACCGGGTTGGCGGGCAACTCCTCCAGCTCTACCGCGTACTCCAGGACGGCATGCAGAACGGCGCGCTTGCGGCGGATCGTGTTGGCGCTCGCGGCCTTGCCGTCGAGGCGGAGGGCGAGGGCGTCGAGTGCCAGGCGGACCGTCTTGGTCTCGTTCAGATCGGTCAGGTCGAGTGAGGCAGCCTCCAGCCACCGCAGCGCCTGCTTGCTCTCCAGCGGCACATCAGGGCGCTTGGCCTCAGGCAGGAGGGCGTACTTGCGCAGAGCCGTTCGCAGGGTCTCGGCGTCCGGACGGCCAGGGCGGTCCTTCGTGAGGGCGGGCAGGACCGTGGCGAGTCCGTCAGAGATGCTGTCGCGGGTCTTGGCCGCCGCGTGTGGCCACTTCATGTCGATGTAGGCCCTGACGAAGTCGTAGACGGTGCGGGCTTCCTTGGCCTTGAGCATCGACTGTGGGAGGCCCGTCTCCAGGTCGAACAGTTCGCCCTTCTTGGCGGCCTGGCGTAGGTCGGATAGCCAGTTCTTCGCCTGTGCCGACGTGCGGAAGGTCTTGGACTTCTCCCGCGCTGCCACGGTCCAGCGCACGGTGTAGGAGATCGTCTTGCGGTTCTCGCCGGGCTTGGTGGACTTGTTCGGGCGGATGTCCCAGAACTTCACGTCGTAGGAGGCGTTCACGCGACCTCCCTCAAGGACTCCAGCCAGACGTTGAGCTCGCTGCGGTAGATGCGCAGTTCGCCGTTGGGCAGGCGGATGCCGTCCGGTGCCTTGCCAATCTCGCGCCAGCGGTAGAAGGTGCGGCGGGAGACTCCGCCGAGTTCCTGAAGGACCTGGCGGACGGTCAGCAACTCGTCGTGCATGGTCATGCGGGCCTCCCCGTGTCCTCGATTGCCGAAAGGTCTTGTCCGACTGCTCTGGCTTCCAGTTCGCGGAGGTGGGCACGCCAGCGTTGGCGTTCGTGGACGGATCGAAGAAGGCGAACAGCGAGAGGTGGCACGTTGGCGTCTCCGGCCGGGACGGGGCGCCAGATGTAGCGGTGTGGGTCGGTGGGTTCGTCGGTGTGGCCGAGGGCTTCCAGGACCCAGGTGCGGCGGTCCTGCTTGTGTTCGGCGAGGGTCTTGTTGGACCACTTGCGGGAGACGAGGATGCGGCGCCCGGCGTAGCCGAGGTGTTCCGGCTTGTGGGCCTTGCCCCGGCAGCGGCCAGGGTGCATGCCGGGCTTGGCGTCCTTGGGCTGGATGCCGTAGCGCAGCCAGTTCGGGCAGGTGGGCGAGCAGGGTTCGTAACGAAGGGCATCCAGCATGCGGGCCGCGTGTTGTTGCTGGGCCTGGCCGACGTCGAGGGCGTCGCCAATGGATTTGGTGAGGTACTTGGACAGGTAGCGGATGCACTGGTCGGCGTCCGGGGTGCCAGCGAGTACGCCTTGGGCATCGACTTGTTCGCCGAAGCGGATGACGTGGAGCGGCTCAGCGTCCTCGTCGAGGGTGTCGAGGGCTTGGCCCCAGGTGGGCAGGACCTCGCCGGTTGCCGGGTTGAGGTAGCCGGTGCCGTCCTGCCAGACGGGCATGTGCTCGCCCTCGAAGACCACTTCATCAGCACGTGGCCACCAGACCTGGTGATAGGTCGCGGCGGCGATCTGCTTGATCTCCGCACGTGGGAGCGTTCCACGAATGGCCATGTGCAGGTGCGGCGCGAGCCGCTTCTGAGGCTCCACAGAGGCGAAGTACTGCACGTCATAGCCCGCGACGCGGCGCAGGTTCTGCACGAAACGATCAGCCAGCTTGGAGAAGTGCAGCGCGTCCCGTGCTGCGCGGCGATAGTCGTAGGCGTCAGGATCGATGGGTGCGCCGTCGCGAACCTTGCCGTACGAGGGCAAGGTGAGCGTGACGAACAGGGACGGCCGGTAGGTCTTGCCGTCCGTGCCTTGGAAGGTGCGTCCAAGGGTGGTGTTGGTCATCTTGCGCTTGGGCAGGTCGGGTGCGTCCTGTCGCCGCTTGGTCGAGCGGGAGCGCTTGGCGGTCGTACGGCCCAGGACGTTGCCGCGCATGCCTGCGGCGTTGATCTCCTCGTCCAGGCCGGTGATGATCGCGTCCAGTTCGGTGGTGTCGTCGCCGGCCTTCTCGGCGGCGTCGCGCTGAGCTTGGTAGTCGGCGCGGAACTCGACCAGCCAGCGCTGTTCCTCGTTGGCCTCGTCGGGCGTGATGGCGGGTTCGGCGTCGAGGTGCCAGCCTTCGCGGCATTGGGCCTTGCGGAGCTGCTTGTTGCGCTTGGCGCACGGCGGGCACTTGCTGTCGAGGGTGGCCCCGCACGGTACGTCGATGATCTCGGACTTGCCGGTAACGATGTCGAGGCGCTTGAGCGGGATGGGACGGATGCAGACGCCGTGGAGCTTGGCGACTTCTACGAGCACGTCTCGGGCCATCGGCATGGCCTGTCGGACGGCTCGGGGTAGGGCGCGGTCGTGCGCATGGGTCATGCGGTCCTCCCTTCGTCGGTGTCGGTGAGGATGAGCGCGGTCTGGCCGCACTCGGAGCACTCGACCAGGGCGCGGACGGGGTCGAGCCGGAGAACGTTCAGGGTGTGGCAGGTGGCGCAGCGAAGGCCGTCGAGGAAGTGGGCGAGTGTCATGCAGCCTGCCCGTGGTAGGCGACCATGGCGCGGATGTCGGTGTCGGAGACGTAGGCGGCGCGTACTCGGATGGGTTCGGGTGAGGTCTCCAGCCGCATGTAGGCGACGCCTGCGCCCAGTTCCGGGACGGGTGAGATGTAGTCGGCGAGTGCGCCTCGATCGCGTGCGCCGTCGCCGAGGACCATGTCCACTTGCTCTGATTCGTCGAGCCGTAGGGCGATCTTGTCGGGGAACAGGTTGCGGATGTTCATGACCTCCTTGCGCGGGTCCTGGAGAGCCGCCATCACGCCGACGCCGACCGAGCGGCCTTGGGTGGCGAGGGTGGCCAGGGCGGCGGAGATGCGTTGGCGGAGCTGTCGGTCGGGTTGGTAGGCGGTCAGGAACGCCACCTCGTCGACGAGTACCAGGACGAACGGGTCCTCGATCGTCGGGACGTGGGAGCGCTGGAGTCCGGCGAAGCGTGCCGCGCGCTTCTGCATGACGCTGACGGCCTCGTCGAGGAGGTCGGCGCACTCGGCCGGGTCGGCGGCGTAGCGGCCTTGGAACAGCTCTCGCCCGAAGGACAGCTCCATCAGCTTGGGGTCGAGCGCCCAGACTTCGGCCAGGCCCGCCCGCATCGCAGGGAGCAAGCCGCGGATGGTATCCCAGAGAAAGGAGCCCTTGCCTGCTCCGGTCGCGCCCGCGATCAGGACATGGGTGCCGTGCACCTTGAGCCGGAGTGGTCGGCCGTCCTCCTGTTTGCCGATCTCGACCGGTCCGACCGATGGCTCGTCCGGGATGGGCAGAGCGGGTATGGGCGCGGCCAGTGGATCGCTTCGCGGGAAGGTCAGCAGTAGTCGGCCACCCTTGACGAGCGCGACCCGGCATGAGGTGACGCCGAAGCCTTGGGCGAGGTTGTCGATGCGGTCGGACCAGTCCTTGACCGCCTGACCGGCGAGCATCCGGACGGTGATGCGGTCGGCCCAGTCATCGCAGGCGACGCGGATCAGACGCGGCATGTAGACGCGGCCGTTGACGCGCTTGGCCAGGCCGGAGACGTCCATGACGCCGTGCCAGTGACGCCGGTAGACCGACATCAGCCGCCACCAGGCCAGCAGTCGGAAGCCGACGAGGTGGGAGAAGGAGTCGGGCTCAGTGAAGGCCCAAGCGAGCAGCGAGAGCACGACGAAGCCGAGCGTGGAGGCGGCAGCAGGCCAGCCGTACCAGGTCCAGACGACGCCGAGTGCGACCGGCACGGCGACCGCGACCGGATGCCGCCACGTCGTGCGGACGAGGGCTGACAGGAAGCGCCAGCCATAGACGAGGAAGGTGACGAGGGCGGGAGTCTTGAGTACGGCCGGGCGGAAGACGATGGCCGTATCGGGCGTGGTGGAGACGAGGTTGCGCGCCTCGTCGCCAGGCAGCCGCTTGAACATAAGCTGGGTACCTCTCGTGATTGAGCAAGTCGTGGGAGAACCGAGGGGCCGCCGGAAGTTGCCGCTTCCAGCGGCCCCGCTTCGTGTCAGGCCGCCGTGTCGGTGGCGTCCTGGGCCGACTCTTCGGCGTGCAGCAGTTCGCAGTCGGCCAGGTAGCGAGCGGCGGCGTTGAAGATCTCCCGGGCGATGTCCAGGTCCGCGTCAGTGACCGGCCCAGCCCCGGTGGTGGAGATGTGCACGTTGGCCTCGTGGGAGGCGAACTCCAGGTACGGGCGCGGGTTGCTGACCAGCAGTCCGGCGCGGATCTGCAGGCGCGGCGTGTGGAAGGAGACACCGACGTGCGGGTCGCAGTCGGGTCGCATGGACAAGGTGACGTAGGTGTAGGGCCGGTGTTCGCTCACGCCGCCACCCCGCGTCCGTCGGGCAGGCCGTAGAAGCTGCGCTCCACGGAGCGGGCGAAGCGGTGGGCCTCGCGGGCGAGTTGGCGCGCGAACTCCAGGTCATCCGCCGTCACCGGTCCGCTGGTGGTGACCAGGACGGAGGTGGCGCCGAAGTCGAGCGCCAGGACGGGCTCACGGCGGGTGAACGGGTGGTTGAGCGTGCGGGCGGCGTTTCCGGTGGTCAGCCGGATCACGCTGTTACGCGGGGTGCGGCGTCGGGTCATCAGGCGGCGTCCTTTCCGGCCTTGGCCTGAGCGGGCTGGGTGGTCTGGCGGGGAGCGTGCATCTCCTGGACCTTGATCGAGAAGGCGAGACGGCCTGCGGCGTTGACGTACGGCGTGACCGTGATGCCGTCGAACTGGACGGGTGTGAACGGCAGCCCCGGCATGGGCTGAGGGGGCACCGGCTGAACCGGCGCGAGGATCTTGACCGCGACCGTCTTCTGGGCGGGCTTGAGGGTCGGGTCACCGTCCATGACCGCGACCTGCCAGACCAGCTCTGCGGTCTGCTTGTCGCGGGCCTGCACGAAGCGACCGTTGGACGAGGCATCGAAGTCCTTGACGGGCTCGACCTCGCCGACGATGTAGCAGCCGTGCGGGAAGACCATGGCGAAGGTGACGGGGATGGGACCTTGCAGAGCCATAAGGCTTGTTCCTCTCTTGACTGACAGGCACTTAACCTATCAAGTGATGCTCTGAGATTAGGCAGCTTAAACTTGCTAGGTCAAGTGCCTAGGAGGAATTTCGCTGCGAGATCGTGAAGTTGCCGTGCCGCTTCCCGGACAATCCGGGACGAATACTTGCAACTCATGGAGCCGGAACGCGGTCGTTCGCGAGGTGGCACGGGACTCGCTTTGCTTGGCATCGTCTGGTTCTTCGGCACGCTGTCCCTGGGGTACGCGGCCCTCTATTACGGCTTGGCCTTCGCGGGAGCCCCATCGAGAAACGGCGACCTTGCCCAGGCGCTGGTCTATGCGGCGATTGCGCTCGGGGTCGGCGCACCCGCTGTTGGCCTTGTGGTCGCCATCCGGCTGCACAATAGGGCGGGCACCTGGGTCTACGGACTCATCGTGCTCGGCCTGGCGATCCTTGGCATCTCCACCATGCCCGGAGAGCGCACCAATCACGTCTACGTGGAGGATCACGCGATCTGCACGGCACCTCCGGAGAGGGCGCTGGAAGTGCCCGGCTGCTAGGAGACGGGGTAGGCGTCCTCTAGCTCATGCCGGTCGGCGGGCAACAAGACCTCGACGACGGCAAGAGGCCGGCCAGCGGCGTCGCGGACGGCGCCGAAGACGGCCAGGAGCGGGGTGTTCTTGGGCATGGCCAGTTGCTTGGCCTCGTCAGCCGAGGGCATGCGCGCGGTGATCTGCTCGACGATGTGATCGAACCGGACACCCTTGCGTGCCTGGAGATGCTCCCGGAATCCCTGCCGCAACGGTTCACCGCTGGTGAGATCCGTGCCTTCGGAGAGATCCAACGGCAGCCAGAGCGACACCAACTCGGTCGGCTCGCCCTCGCGCACCATGAGTCGCCGGCGGACGAACACCTTGCTCTTGGGCTGCACATTGAGCAGCACGCCCACCCGGTTCGGGGCGCCCACAGCGCCTACTTCGACAACCTCGCCGGTGGTGTCGGCCTCGGGTTTGGTCAGGTACGCCTGTCCGGGGCGCTTCTGTTCAACGGAGGCCATGGCCGGACGGCCGCGCACGAAGCGCCCCTTGCCCTGCTGGGACTCGATCCAGCCCTGCTCACGCAGCACGCGCAGGGCGGCGACCACGGTGGGACGGGAGACGCTGAACTCTTGAATGAGCTGGTTCTCGCTGGGGAGGAGCGTGCCCGGTGGGTAGTCTCCCGCCTCGATGCGCCTCTGGAGAGTCTGCACAAGCTGCGCATACTTAGGCGGCACGGACTCTAGCGACATCTTGACCGTCCAACAGCCGACAGGTTGTTTTACCAAGTTTGAGAGTATCTGGCGATCCGCAACCTGTCCACGTTGTTGTGACAAGCGGGAGCCGTACACAGAGAATCCGGCAGGCAGCGCAGTGGCCGGGCGGGGGAAGGTCGCCGCGGGGGCCACCACTGCAACTGCCTGCCGGGAGGCGCGACGAGACAAGGCGGCGGCGTCCCTACCCCCTCCGACAGGGAACGCGCTCGTCTCGCTGCGCCGGTCATCACCTGGCGGTGTACTCAGCCAGGAGCTTCGCCGCACCCTCCGGATCGCGGGTGGGGTGCCGCTGCTCGGCGGTCTGCCAGGAGTAGTAGGCCCCGCCGAACCCGACGAACACCCACACCGGCATCCCCGGCTCACGCTTGTGCACCATGAGCGCGGTGTTGTTGTCCCGCAGCTCGGCGTTGACGCCGAGTTTCGTGAGCTGGTCGCGCAGCCGGACGAGCATGTCGCCCTCTTCCGCGTTCGACGGGAAGCCGTTGGCCACCGCCTGCATGATCGAGTTCATTTCCCGTTCCCTTCGGCCTGGCCGCCTCCGAGGCAGTCGAGACACTCCCGCTCCTCACTAGGGCTCTGATCTCCATCGCTGTCGCCGATGAGGAGCGCACGGCGCGAGTCGCGCAGCTTGATCCCGCGTCCCCGGCAGCCGGGGCAGGGCGACGTCTTGCTTGTCTCGTCTGGCCGGATCACCGTCGCCATCTCCTCGTTCATCCGGCGTTCCCTGTGGCGGGAGGCCGCGTGACGTACCGTGGTTGCTTGATGACAAGTCCACCGGCAACCGCGTCTGAGCAGGACCCCTGAACGGCCCCCTCATTTCCCCTTTCGAGCCCCCAGCCGGGAGGAAGACCCGAAGATGCCCGACTACATCCCAAACGTTCGCCTCCGCGCCTGGCGCAACCAGGAAAAGCTCAACCGCGCCCAGATGGCCGAAAAGATCAATGCCACTCCCATCGGACTCGCGCAAAGGCTGACCTGCGATGAGGAACGAATCCGGCGCTGGGAAGCAGGCGAAGTCAAGTGGCCGCGCACCGAATACCGACTCGCGCTGACCCAGTTGACCGGGAAGGCACCGGAAGATCTCGGATTCTTCCAAGGGCGGCAGAACGAAAGCCGCCTCATCGAGGCTCATGTCATCCCTGCTGATGCCCTGAGAGCCGAGGCCGACCTATACGGGACCATGGAACTCGCCCAGCAACTCCAGGCATCCGACGTCGGAACCGGCACCCTGGAAGCCCTTGCCGAGGCCGTCGATCTCCTGTGCCGCGCCTACCCCGTAGTACCCGCGCGCACCCTACGAGACCGAACGCAAAAGCGCCTGGCGCAGATCAACCACCTGCTCGCCGGCCGCCTCACCTTGGACCAGCACCGGGAACTGCTCGTGATCACCGGCTGGCTAACCGCCCTGCTGGGCTGCGTCCACTACGACCTGGGCGAGAGGGAAGAGGCCGAAACGGCCCGACGCGCCGCCTTCGAAATGGGCCGCCAGGTCGGACACGGCGAACTCATGGGCTGGGCACACGAAATGTCAGCCTGGTTCGCCCTCGTCGAAGGTCGATACGAAGACGTCGTCACCGCCGCGCGCATGGGCCAAGCCGTAGCCGGCATGAGCAGCGCCATGGTCCAACTCACCCTCCAAGAAGCCCGCGGCCTGGCCCGCATCGGAGACCGCCGCGAAGCCGACCGCGCCCTCACACACGGAGCCGAAGTTCTCAGTCGCCTGCCCATTCCTGATCGACCCGACCACCATTTCGTCTTTGACCACGCCAAGTGGGTCTTCTATGCCGCCACCTGTTACACCTGGCTTGCAGACGACGCCCGCGCCGAAGAACACGCCCGCGAAACCATAGACATGCACACCCGCCCGGACGGCACCTCCAACGCGCCCATGAGAGTCGCCGACGCACACATAGATCTAGGCATCGTCCACGCTCGGCGTGGCGATCTTGATACTGCCGTGGACCATGGCATGACAGCCTTCGACATTGAACGCAGGTCGCTCAGCGACTTGGTCAATCGCGCCAGTGACCTCGATCGCGTGCTACAGCAGCGCTACCGCCGAGAAGCACTCGCCGCGGAATTTCACGAACGCTTTGTGACTGCACGGCGAGCCCTCGCGAACCGCCGTACAGATCTTCTCGACTAGGTTTGAGAGTTGTACGCTGCGCCACCTGTGTTCACCGCACAGACTCTTCCAGCCTGGCTCAGGATCCCTGTGTCTTGCAACATCTCACGTAGCGCCTGCTACCGATCGCGGTACATGGCTTCCCGTGTTGAGTCGAGATAGCTGTCAGCCTGGGCCATCCTGTTTCCTGCTACGTTGCAGCGATGTGGCAGCTCGCCTTGATCGCCTAATAACGAGTACGAATACGGACCTGCAGTTTCGATGAATACGGATAAGATTAAACCTAAAGGCGTCTGCAAAGGGAATTGAGTCAAGTGCGATGTGCATGTCATAGTGTAGACATGGCCATGAGCGAAGCTATCCTGGCTGGAACCTTTGCACTCTCAGGTGTGGCTCTGCAACAGATAATTACAATGATCGTCACTGAAAAGAATCGGCGTAATGAAGAAGCGCGACAAAGCCGCGCTGATCGCAGAATCTTGTATGGCCGCACAATTGCGCAGGCGCGACGCATACAGCGCCTACTTAAGGAATCCACGTCTCACACGACTACCGATATTGAGTCACGCCTAGATGCAGAATTAGATCTGCTAGGCGAATATAATGCAGAACTGCGATTGGTCGCGTCACCCGCCACAATTCAAGCGGTGCTAGATCTGGAAGACGAGATGAGAGCTCGCGCGGATTCTATGGAGCGTCGCAAGTCGGGTCCGATACCGCTGGCGCCGATTATTGACGCTCTGCGAAAAGATCTGGAGCTAAGCTAAAACTGCACGTTTGAGATCACCAGCTTATCAAAGCGCTTCATTCAGGATAGTACGAATCTACCCCAGCAGCATCAATAAGAGGCTCTAACATATCACGCGGGAGGCCTGCAGCATCCCATGTGTGGATGAGCTTGTATGGGCAGTAAGAAAGGCGCTCAAGGAGGACCAAGCTCTCGGCTTGGCTGAACAGTGCATAGTTCGGTAGGGAAGCCATCGCGCTGTCGGGCCCACGATCGGCATAGAGCAAAGCAAGTTCCTCTCGATGAGTACCGACATATTTGTTGAGCGTTCTTGCATACGTTGGTCGCTCTTCCGTACTAAACGCATCTTGGATCTGGCTTAGGATATGAGCAGAAAATTCTCGATTTGAAGGCGCATGAGTAAGGCCCAGATATTCGCTTTCAGCCGCCTCGATCAGTTCCACGACTTCGTATCCAGGGAGATGAGGCACCTCATCCATAACGCGTTGTACTTCTTCATCAAAGAGCTCCACCAGCGCAGCAAGCCTATATATTGCGTGCTTCTGCTTGGCGGGCAACTCAACATGGCCCTTGTATAGTAAGCTGTGAGATATGACGGACCAAGCATCTTGCGCTATAGTACGTATCTGTATCTCACAATCGATCCTGGGCGTGTCGTGTTCTTCGCTGGGAGCTGCAACTTGCAAATGAACGCCACTGTATCCCAGCTTTCCTGGGGTTATTGTGTGCCGCTTATCATCCACGTCTAAAACGTGAATAAGATCGGTAGCTTGGAGTGCGTCAACGAGACCGTCTACTTGTCGTGGGTTTTCGACAACTACCCTTACGCCAGCCTTATCTGTAATCTTGACCCAAGGGTCGTCGTAACCCTTCAAGATCGCCTTTGTTCGGAAACTAGAAAGTTTTTTAGCGCGGCTGCTTGTGCGACATGTAATTCCATAGTTCGCGGCAACCCTCTCAACTAATCGAGCTATGTCTTTCGCGCCTCTTTCATATATGGGGAAAAGCTCTTGGTATTTTTTGAGTGCTTCTCCAAGATCCATTCTCAATCCTCCGAGTTGACTGGCTCGGAATGCGAGAATGGACCGGTACCCGAAACTCGCTTCACGCGATCAAGCACCCGCACCTCGGACTGACCTTCCGGCGTAGTTTCGATGCTTACTGTTCCATTGTGCATTGCTTCAGGTGATGCCACCACCCATACATCGCTCTGAGTTTCTATTTTCACCTTCTTAATCTTACCTTTCACCAGATCGAGCGACTTTTCGAACTGTCGAGCAGGTACGTTAGACTTTTGCATTTCAGATTTAAACTCGTCTCGGTCATCAACGTCGAGATGATCGTACGCGAACTGTCCAACCGATAAGCTTTGCTTATTGCTTTGCAGTTCGGAAATTAGAGCTACTTGGTATCGTAGCTTCTTTTCGCTGTCGTCAATTCGGTTGATCCATGTTTGTGCTGCATCAGAGAACCTTTCTGTGAGTAGTTCAGACCGCTCCACAAACTTGCATCCTAAATACGTTTCAAGGAAATAGTGAGCGACGACGGTGCCGCGAGATTGGGTGTCGGCAACGTAACCGCGGAGTAAGCCCCCGTGTATATCGGATTGCGGGAAGATTCCCACTTTGTATACTCGGGCTGCTGAGGTAAAGAGCAGGTCCCGCAAATACTCTACGGCAAGTGTGGCTTCCCCTTTCTCGGTAGTATCCTCGCGAGCCCTAATGCCCTCCTCGAGTTCCACTTTCGCAATAATTAGGCTTGTGCTACTTCTCAGTTCAGCGTTGGCCACGAGCAATATTCCTGCTGGGCTCATCTTTTGCTGGGTTGCCTGCAATTTCCGGGCCAGCTCTTGTGAGTTCTTCACAAGAGCTGATTGGTGGCCTTCAAGATTATCGCGGATTATCGCTCGTACCCCCTGCAATTCCGGATCTTCTTCTACTGGACGTGCACGGCGGAGAGACCTTTTGAGTCGATCCTCAAGCCAGATCCGGTCCAGATCGCCTAGAGGCGTAGGAGCCTCGCTTAGCAATGGGGGCTGATCTGAATTTCCTCTGCCGCTTGCTATCTGATGGAGAATCAACTCGCGTAGACGCAGCGAAGCTAAATGCATACACTTGCCCTTTCTTTCGGACCAATACTTCCTCGCGAACAGGAAGTAGCGAGGCGCGCTGGGGGAAGCTCCTATGCGGAAGTGCCTAGTCAACTCCGTCGTCTCGCTGCTGAGGGGGCCTTGAGTCTGGAACTCCCACGCATACAGAGTGTTGCATAGACATTGTTGTCAGGATAGAGGCATGTGTGGTACCTGTATCGTTGACTAGACATTTCGAACAAAGTGGCGGTCGACGAGTCGTGATGCTGGAGGCGAAGTCCTAGCAGAGGAAAGTAGATCTTGACTGACGTACCGCAGTTCGTCTATTCATCCATCCGCTTATTGCGGTTCTGGTCCGAGGTCTCGGATGAAGGCACTGCGGAGGTTGAGACGGATCGTGCCGCCACAAGAATGGGTTGCGCTGTCGTACTTCACGCAGCGTCTCTGGCATGCATGCATGCATCCGCTGACGGGGACGCCGGGACCCAGTACCGGAACGGCTCGGAAGCAGCAGAGGGCTATGCCACCTGGTCATGCATACAGAGCCGGTGAGGCCGCAGAGAACACGCGACATGCTGCCGAACTGCTCCTACAGGTATCAAGCGGCGGCGCGGCGCGCCGCCGTACCCCCGACCCTCCGCCCGCCCGCCGTCCGGGCGTGCGGCCTGGGGGCCGGTCCCGAACGGCGGCGGGACACCGGGCCGGGCACCGCGCGCCGGCCCCGCCGTAGTTGCCGAACGCGCCGACCGGGGTTGCCACGCCGCCGCACAGATGCAGCCCTACGATCGCCACTGCATGGTTGGTCGTCGTAGATTGCTGGGGGCGATCGACGATCCGTGCTTCGTTCCTCAGCACGGCTCACTGAGCAGGGTCGTTGCGGTCCAACTCCATGCCGAGGCCCCGAACCAGCAGGAGAGATGCCGTCTTCCATGATCCGGAGAATGCGCGGAATGATCTCTGCGGTAGGCCCTTCTACGGACGGTTGCACCGCAGGTCAGAGGCTGTCGGGCATGAGAACGGGTGACGCCCTGTAAAACCGTCGGCTCAGCCTACGCAAGTTCGAACCTTGCACCTGCCACACCAGCGGGAAGAGGCCCGTCACCAGCGGAAACGCGGTGACGGGCCTCTCGCGTTGTGTCCGACTGTCCACGGTGATCACCGGTGTGATGGGCCATGATGTCGGCAGGTCACTACGAGGTTGGGCAGGGCGGTTCGAAAGGTATGGAAACGTACTGCTGCCACACCTCAGGTGTGAGGGTGTTTCTGGTGGTAGTGCAGATCCGCTGGATGGCTTGATCGATCTCGAGCCCCCATAGCCGCACAGTGCGGTCGCCGCTGCCGCTGGCCAGCGTCTTGCCATCATGGCTGAACGCCACCGAAGTGACGGCGTCGGTGTGGCCAGTCAACTGGCCCAAGGCTACCGGGTGCTTGGGTTCCTCGACATTCCACAGCCGCACCGTCTGGTTATCGTTGCCGCTGGCCAGCGTCTTGCCATCGGGGCTGAACGCTACTGAATTGACATCGTGAGTGGCGCCGGTCAACCGACTCGAGGCCACCGGGTACTCGCGGTCCTCGACATTCCACAGCCGCACCGTGGCATCGGCACTGCCGCCGGCCAGCGTCTTACTATCAGGGCTGAACGCCAGCGAATAGACCGCGGCGATGAAGCCGGTTAGAGGTTTCCCCAGCTCCGCAGGGCGTGCGGGATCGGTAACATCCCACAACTGCACGAGACTGTCGCCGCCGGTGGCCAGCGTCCTACCGTCCGGGCTGAACACCATCGACCAAACGCTTCCGAAGCCGTCGCCGCTGTCCAGGGGTGGTCCCCAGGCTGTGGGGTGCGCGGGGTCCGTAACATTCCATAGCCGCATCGTACGGTCGTTGCTGCCGGTGGCCAGCGTCCTACCGTCCGGGCTGAACACCATCGACCAAACGCTTCCGAAGCCGTCGCCGCTGTCCAGGGGTGGTCCCCAGGCTGTGG